>JALHHX010000143.1 GCA_022837245.1 Lentisphaerota bacterium | reverse complement strand
AAACCGCGTTCGCAAGTCAACAGGCTGAATGTCTGCCTTTATCGTAACGTTGTATGTGCCGCCAGCCGGGCTGGGAACCATGTAGATATAATTGCGCGGCACGCCATAGGTATCGCCGTTGGGATCCGGGCTGGGATTGCTATACGTAGGGTCATCTTTACGCGTCGGATTGAATATCTGGTTGGCCTTGTTCTCCGTTTCCCACATCTGAACGAAGTCCACAGAGAGGATGTGGATGCGGCCCTCGACATCGTTCTCCAAGCCGGTCTCGTCTTCGACCTTGTACACCCCATATTCGCCGATTTCCAGTTCCATCTTCCCGTCGGGTGGGAGCACTAGTATCCACGGAGTTTTGGCAGCTACGCCGATGTCGGCCTCGAAGGAAGGCGAGCTGACGCCTCTAGTTGCGATATAAAAATCATCATCCACTGGCACAATACCATCAACCCCTTGTGTGTTGCAGGTCACCACCACATATTCGTTCTCGGCGGAGGCGGCAAAGGCTACGGCGCATGATGCAAACACGCCGATCCCGAGAAACAGTCTCCCCAATTTATTCAAGCGCATAGTCAATCCCCTAGCTGGATGAATCTTCCATGCCGGATCCATTCCGCCCGACATCCCGGCACTCTACCGCAAATCCCATGCAAAGTCAAACTTGGATCGATCCCCGGGCGCATCCCCGTTTTGCCACCAATTTCTTATGTGCGTAGTGTAGACAGGTTTCCAGTATAGCAGAAATGCCCCATAATTCCGAAGAGAATTCAACAAACGTCAAGGTATGCCATCCTTATCCACCCGCGGCGAGGAAAGGCGGTACTCCGCCGCGTGCAAGCGAAGCTCCGGGGCTGTCGGCGTAAGGAGACGCAAATGCGTGGGAATTTTGGGGTCTGTCCCTATTTCCCTCCGGCCGCATAGAACGCACATTGGACTAGCCGGCCGGTTCTGCGCGAATGTGCTTCGATTTTGACGGGGAGAGGCGAACGCAGGAAAATCCAGGGAAAGTACCACCTGGAAAAGTTCAAGTTTACTATCCACTTGCTAATGGCGCGGCGCTTTTGCTACAATGTGGCGCGTGGAATTCCTTCTTCCCATCCGCACGGCACACGGGGGCGCCAATACGCCGAACGGGCAGTGCATGGTGGTTTAGTTTCTTTTTTTACCAATCTCACGATCAAAACAGCAAATGCCAAGAAAATTCAAGAAAATCGTCATCTTAGCACTCCTTTGCTCAACGACCGTCTTCAGCGCCGACATCAAAATTTCGGGAAATGTTAGGACCGACGGCAAGCAGACGGTTAGCCTCTCCGGGATAAGCAGCGACAACTCAGCGCAATCGCGGGAGTTCATCGCCGTGCTTAAAAACGACCTCGTCCGCTCCGGATGGTTCATCCCCGTAGGTGCAGAAAGCGCATCTGTGGTGCTCCGCGGCAATGTAAGCAGCTCAGCCTCCAAAATAAGCGCCACCGTGGATGCCAATTGGCTGGCCGGTCAGCGCGGTTTCTCGTGGTCGAAAGAGGCACCCAACACACAGGCGCGTGATTCCGCACACGCGCTCTGCGACCAAGTTGTCACCAGAGTCACGGGCAAACCGTCGATGGCCTCATCGAAAATTCTCTTTATTGGCAAACGTGGCGCCGCCGAAACGGAGGTGTTCATGTGCGATGCCGACGGAGCACGCGTCCAGCAGCTCACAAGCGACCGCAAGCTGTGCATGTCGCCCACCTGGGTTCCAGGCAAGAATGAGTTCTTGTACACTTCCTGGCTAACTGGCGGCGCCGCCGTCTATAAGGTGAATCTCGACACGAATCAGCGTGAAGTCATATCCAGCCAGCCAGGCGTGAACCACGGCGCCGTCCAATCAACTTCGGGTTACATCGCGCTCATCCTATCGCGCTCTGGCGGTGTTGATCTCTACGTCCAGTCCGCAGGGAAACTTAACAGGATCACGCGCAGCAAAGACGTCAATGAGTCCAGCCCCGCTTGGTCGCCAGACGGAAGCAGCATCGTCTATGTCAGCGACGAAGGACGGATTCCTCGAATTTACAGGATGAACGTTTCCGACAAACAGGGACGCCGCCTCAACTACTCCCCTGCCGTAAGGGAAAGCTTCGCCCCAGAATGGAGTCCACTTGGCCAGATCGCTTTCTGCGGACGTGGCGGCGGGCGCTACGGCATCTACATTCTGGATGCGGACGCCGATCCGCGCACTTCCACTCCGAAGCTCGTGAGTCCCGCCGACGGAGCCGATTATGAAGATCCATCGTGGGCTCCCGACGGCCGTCACATTGTCTGCACAAGAACACTTAATTACCGGCGCTCTCTGGTGATTCTGGACACCATGGGAGACCCGCCGATGGCACTTCACAGCATCCAAGGGGAATGGTACCTCCCCAACTGGAGCAAGTGAAGTGAATTAACGATTAACGACCAAACCAACCCACCACAAAACAATCCTGCCCCCCCCCAGGCGCAGGAACATAAAAAGAAGAGAAGAACATGAGCGCAATAAATAAAACAATTAGATTCGCTTTTGCAATCATGGCTGTGGCCACCCTCGCAGCTGGCTGCAGATCCAACAAGCAGAACACTGAAGGAGATGGCTACATCAGACCGGACGGGATCACCCCAAGCGGGCTTGGTGGCGGTTGGGAAACCGGCGACGGAGAGATCCCGCTTGTAGACGGATGGCGCGCCGAGGACTTGACCCCCGTAACGGACGCGCAGGGCATCTACCCCGTCTATTTCGCGTACGATGCATATTCGATTCCTCAGGACCAGATGGCAAACATCGGAACGGTCGCGGAGTTTCTCCGCATCAACCCCACTATTGTCCTGGTCGTCGAAGGCCACTGCGATGAACGCGGAACACACGAGTACAACATTTCACTCGGCGAATACCGCGCATTGTCCGTCCGCGAACAGCTCATAGCGCTCGGAACAGATGCCACACGTATCCAGACCACGAGCTTCGGCAAGGAACGCCCCGTCGATCCGGCACACAACGAAACCGCATGGTCCAAAAACCGCCGCGCGGAATTTTCGTTCTACCGCTAACACGTTCTGGCGGTGACGCCATTAGTAACAAGCCTTCCCCCGCTCCCCAACGGCCCGATCCTAGTGGCCGTTTCGGGCGGGGCTGATTCTGTTGGGCTCCTAAACTTACTGCACCGAACAACAGACCGTGACAGATACCCGCTGCTCGTAGCCCACTACCAGCATGGGATCCGCGGTGTTGAAGCCGAGCTCGACGCTCGGAGCGTGGCAGACATGACCGCCGCGCTTGGACTCCCGTTCTTTCGCGGCGACGGCGACGTACCCACTGAAGCCGCGCGAACTGGCGAATCAATCGAAATGGCCGCGCGCCGGATGCGCCATGCATTCTTGCAGAAAACCGCGGCAGGAAATGGTTGCGTCGCCATTGCAACCGGACATACGGCGGACGACCAGGCGGAAACGCTTTTCCTGCGTCTCGCCCGTGGCACCAGCTTAAGGGGCGCCGGCGGCATTCGCCCAATCTCACAACCTACAACCGGCACAATCCCGATCATTCGTCCCATCCTGAGGCTGCGCCATCAACAGCTCTGCGACTGGCTCGTGGCGGAGTCCATACCCTGGCGCGAGGATTCAACTAACGACGACTGCACAATGCAGCGCAACCGAATCCGTAAGCATTTTATTCCCGAGTTTGAGTCAATCCACGGCAAAGCCGCCTTGGATTCGCTCTTACGCTCCATGGAAATGTTCAGGGATGACGACGATTATCTCGAGTCGCTCGCGATGGACAAAGCCGCTGAATGCACTTTGACTGGCAACTCTCTCTCCGCATGTAAACTGGATGCACAGCCGCCGCCGATTTTCCGGCGCATAGTGGCCAACTGGCTTTACAACTCCGGAATCCCGCCGCAGTTCGTCACGCTTAACGCAATTGAAAGAGTCCGTGATTTATGCGCCGGCCCCGAACGGGGCACTGTAGATGCAACGCTCGGCGGCGGTTGGACAGCGCGACGCTGCGGAGATTCGCTAGTAATCACTTCTTGCAAATCAGAAGAAGACACCACCTCGGGACAATTCGACTTCATCCTGCCCGCTGACGACGCCACGCTGGGGCCAATCACGATAGCGCCCGGATCTCAGCCCGTCATGATCCAAATAAGACACGGGCTTGATGTCGCAAAACCGCGCCGATCATCCCCTCTCCTGCTACCGCTGCAATGCAGCATCTCCGCAACGCTGATCGGCCGGGAACTAACACTGCGCCAACCGCGAAACGGCGACCGGATCGCCCCCGTTGGACAAGGAATCACGCAGAAACTCTCTGACATCTTCACAAACCTCAAAATACCGCGTGAGAAACGTTCTTCCGTGCCCGTGCTTTCTACAGCAGACGGCAACATCATATGGCTGCCCGGATATGCAGTCGACGAATCCGCCGCCGCACGCATCGGAGAGGCGTCCATTCAACTGACAATAGTCTAGCGACATAAGGGCAACGCGCCGCGGAGCCGCAACGGCGGCAGAGGCCTGCCGCCCTCCAGTGCTAAGTGCAACACAGACGACCGAGGGCGGCGCGCCGTTGGAAGCAGACGCTCTAAATTAAATCTCCAGCGGACAACGAAGATGGTTGCTGGAGCACCTTGAAATTCGCATGCCCCCATGTCACAGGTGCCGAACTTGATTCTTGTCAGCCCGTCCAGATCAACGTCCAGCATCGTCCACCCGGTGTTGCTTCCAGCGTCGATGCCAGGAGATTTCGGCTCTAGGCGGTAGTCGTCCAGCGCCCGATGCGGCATAAGAGGTTCGGATGAGATGTTCCCATCTCCCGCAGGCACCGGATCGATGCCGATGGATGAATACGTAACCGTGCCTGCCGTCTGTTTCAAATTAATCTCGCCATTGAACTGGACTATGACATTGCGCAGGACGCCGTTCTCCTGGAAAATGCCATCACTGGCCCAGCGGTGATCGCAGTGTTATCGCACACTGTGACGTTGAGTAGCGAACTCGAGGTGCTCTTGAGATAGACGCCGCCGCCCTCGCTGGGCAATAGCGTGTTATTCGCCACGAGGACGTTGATCAACGAACCGCCTTCCTGGTACACGCCGACACCCTTCATCGGCGTGTTGGAGTTGTAGGCGCAGCCGATGTTGCCGATGACGTGGCTCTCGCGCAACGTGCCGTTCCCTGTGATGCTGGCGACGCCGATCAGGACGAGGCGCACGGCGGCGGACGCGTGGCTCGAGCGGGTCAACCCGCTGCAGGGGCTGACGATCCGGCAGGCGCAGGGCATATTCGACGCGGCGCGCGGGCGGGGCTCGGCCCTGCTGCAGCGCATCTACGCGGAGATCGAGGCGGCGGACCCCGTGCTGCTCACGTGCGTGGAGCGGCGCGCCGCGGCGCTGGCCGGAATGGGCTGGAGGGTGCGCGCGCACACGGGCGCCGCGGACGCCGTGCTGGCCGACGAGCAGCGCGACGCGCTCACGCGCGCCGCGGACGCGATAGAAAACCTAGACGAGGCGGTGGAGCATCTCTCGCTGGCGTGGTTCCGCGGCTACTCGCACGTGCAGCCGATTTGGGGCGAGGACGGCGAGGTGCGCGAAATCGCG
>JALHHX010000142.1 GCA_022837245.1 Lentisphaerota bacterium | reverse complement strand
TCTGTTTTGTTGATAGACTCCCAAAACTACGGTAGAATTCACGGCGTTGCAAATTAAACCACAGCATATTGTCAACCGCGCTGGAGTCAAAAACCCATGGAAAATAAAACCGAATCCGATAAAGAAACAAAGACCATAGTTCTTAAACTTTCATTGCGGCATTGCCGCAGCGAAAGGGTCGTCGTCCTACCAAAATCAATGAAAGTCGATAAGTTCTACGAGATCGTCATTAGGATTTTCGGATTTTCCGGCGGGCACCTAGGCGTGGTGAAATGTAGCAACGGCCGTAAATCCACATCGTTCAATCCATACATGAACTTTGAAGAAGGCGAGTTCGGGGATCCAGAGATATGGCATGAACGCCTTGAAAACCTTTTTCCGGTGCGCGGAACAAAGGCCACCGTTGAATACGACTTCGGCGACGGGTGGGAAATCGGCGTAACCCGCATGGCCGACAAGCCGAAAGAGCCGCCATTCGCGTGTCTTAAATCCAATGGACCAAATGCAATTGAAGATTGCGGGGGGCCGAATGGATTATTAGAAATTGTAGAGAATCTCAAGGACTGGATGACCGGCGACGCCGAACGCAGAACGGAATACCTTGAAGTGGATGAAGATGGTTTGGTCAACATCCTAAACCTGTATTTCGACTTGAAGTCGCTTAAGGAAGAGGAGGCGCAAAAGTTCATTAAAGGCCCCACTGCGGAGGAAATAACGGCTGAACTCGCCAACGGAGTATCCCTGTACTGATGGATGATCTAGAGGAGACGACGAAGTTTCCAACAACAAGCTTCAGAGCGCCAGCGTGGCTGGCTCTCCTGTTGCTTGTGCCTGCACCAAGCCTCGGGGTTGTTTTCGGGATGCACCTTTTTCCTGACTCCGCTGTGGGCCGGGTGATTTTCTTGTTGAGCAAGGTGTGGCTTTTCACATTCCCAGTTTTGTGGTTGCGATTTGTTGATAGGAAACGGTTCAGCCTGTCGCCACCGCGAAACGGAGGATTCGGAGCCGGTATCGCGAGCGGCTTACTTATCAGCGTGGCGATTATAGGGCTGTATATTCCGTTTGGCGACAAGTTTATCGACAAAGCATTCTTCATAGAGAAACTGACCGATGTAGGTCTCGGGTCTCTGCCCGTGTACCTTGGAGGAATGGCCTGCTGGGTGCTGGTCAACTCTGTGCTTGAAGAGTATGTCTGGCGGTGGTTTTGCGTGGAGCAGTGCGAAAAGATATGGAGCAAACCGGCGGCCATCGCCGCATCGGCCCTTTTCTTCACCCTTCATCATATCTTGGCAATGGCCGTTTACTTTCCGACGGTGACGGTTGCGCTCTGCGCCACGGGCGTGTGCATCGGAGGCGTCATATGGTCGGCAATGTACGTCCGCTACCGTTCTATCTGGACGTGTTACGTCAGCCACGCCATCGTTGACATCGCCGTTTTCGGCATCGGAGCGGCCTTGCTGTTCGGATAAGCCCCTGCACCGCAAAGCCTATGAGTGAACCTCGACTCCGAGTTCGTGGAACCGGGCCTGCCAAGAAGCCAACACTTCATCATCTGGCGTGACCGCTTTCGCAGTCGCCCCTTCCGGCATTCCAAACCGATCGCGCTTCTCCACCCCCAGATTGTGATAAGGCAGGAGGTCAACGCGTTCAGGATTGATTTCCGCGACGACTTCTGCGACGTTCCTGAAATGCGCATCCGTGTCGTTCACCCCGGGGATCAACGGCAGACGCAACCACACAGGGCATCCCGCTTTTGCGACGGCTCTCAGGCTTCGCAACGCCGTGGCGTAGTCAAGCCGCGTCAGGCGCTCATAATCGCCGGGCGCCGCCTTCAAATCGAACAAGACGATATCTGAATGGCCAGCAATGCGTTCGACGTCTGCCGGCCTCCCCGCCCCTGAAGTTTCCACGGCTGAGTGCACCCCGTTGGCGCGGGCCTCGACGAGAAGCGCATCCGTGAACTCCGCCTGCATCAGCGGCTCCCCGCCTGAAACTGTCATGCCACCATTGCCAGATTTTTCGTAGAATGGCTTGTCGGCTAGCACTCGACCCATCACCTCGCCCACAGTCATGGTCCGCCCCGAAATCTCCATCGCGCGCGCAGGGCACGCCTCCGCGCATCTGCCGCAGGCGATGCATTTCGCCCGATGAAAATAGTGCCTCCCCGATTTGTCAATGCTCTGCGCGCCCGTGGGGCACACTGTCGCGCAAGCGCCACAGTTTATGCAGAGCCTTGGGGTCCACGAAATCTGCGGTTTCGCCGACCACGATTCGGGGTTATGGCACCAGAGGCACCCAAGAGGGCAGCCCTTTAAAAAAACGGTAGTGCGAATGCCCGGGCCGTCGTGCAGCGAGAAATTCTGGATGTCGAAGACTATTCCGCTTGCCCCGGCGCCGGCTCCCGCGGCTGTTTCGTTTCCGTTGTCCGGCTTCATTATCCCTTATGGCTTCTGCGCCTTATGATGTCGTCCTGGACAGCAGGGTCCAGGCGCGTGAAATACGCAGAGAATCCGCTGACCCTCACCACTAGATCCCCGAAATCCTCCGGATGTTCTTTTGCCTCGTGTAGCACTTTGTTGCCCGTAAAATTGAACTGCAACTCAGGAATGCGGTTCTCGACGAAGTAATGCGTGAAGGCGCTGAACTTTTCCGCGCCCTCCTCACCCTCGAAGTACTCCGGCTCGAACTTCATGTTGATGACAGTCCCGGTGAGGACGTTGCGGTAGTCTGGCTTGGCAACGGAGCGCAGAAACGCTGTGGGGCCGTGCACATCGCGTCCGAAAAACGGAGACGCCGCATCGGAGAGTGGTCTGCCGGCGTTGCGGCCATCTGGAGTGGCTCCGACTTCCTTGCCGGCCGGAATGTTTGATGTGTTAGCCGCCATGGCAGAGACGAAGCGCCCGCCATCGACGGTGTGGAGCTTGAGGCACAGGTCAGAGGTAACACGCACTACCCACACGGCGATGTCGTCCACATACGGATCGGCGTTGCCGTATTTCGGCGCTTTGTTCAATAGCGTCTGGCGTATGTCCTCGCATCCTTCGAAGTCGCGGTCAAGTGCCGACAGCAAATCGTCCAATGCAATCGCCTTCTCCTCTAGCACGAGTTTTTTCACTGCGGCGAGGCTGTCGGAAACTGTGGCAAGCCCCATGATGCAGACGCCGTGGAAGCGTTTGTACTCTGCCCCGCCGTCGTTGATATCCTTGGCCCGGCCTATGCAGTCGCGCGTGAGGGCAGAAAGGAACGGGTCGGGGAATTTCGCGGGCGAACGCATGAAGATTCTTGCATTTACGTTCTCCGCGTATTTGACCAGATTGTCTTTTAGTTCCTCCACGAAGATGTCGCACAAACGGTACCAGGTCGGCTCCCTGTCTTCCTTTGCGAGACGCCTCAGCGCGGACAGCATGCTAATCGGAGTGTTGAATCGGTTGTCCGACCAGGCCTGCTGGCGGCCGGCGAGCATCGTCTCGATGCATCCAACCATGCAGTGGTCTCGTGCGACATCTTCGGGGATCCCGATTCCGACGAGCCCTGGAATTAGCACATGGTCATTGAATATGGCGGGGAACCCCACACCAGTCTTGATGCATTCGAATGCCGCCCTGTGGAATCTCTCCGGCGTGCCGTCGTGGAAACGGGCCGAGAGATTGGTGTGCGGCGACTGGACAAGTTTCGTTGCCTCGATGCAGATGTACGAAAGTTCGTTCGTGCCATCAGTCCCTTCCGGGGTCAGGCCGCCCACGCAGATGTTCGTTACCTCGCCCAGTTCCTCGACATGCGCCCAGAGGCTGCAGATGATGGCGAGCGCCCCCCCGCGGTCGAGCCTCCCTGCGGTGACATCGGCCTCGTAAACCGGGAGCAGATATTGATCTATTCGGCCCAGCGCATTCGCATAGCGTCCCTCGGAGACGAACGCGATGTGCGTCATCCAAACCAGCTGTGCCGCCTCGTGAAACGTACGCGGCGGATTGCTGCTGATCCATTCCAGCCTATTCCTGCCGCAATAGTCGCCCGCAGCGCCCGATGCATCAGCATGGCGCCTAATGAAGCGACCCAGCGCCTCGATGCTTATGCGCATGCCCTCCAAAGTGGAGAGCTCCATTGGAGTGGTGTGGGTTTTCCGCGACTCTTCTATCCGGTCCAGATACCCCTTGATGCCGATGGAGATCAGCGTCGGATAGTCTGCAAGCGTGTGATCCCAGCCCGAACCAAAGTCGCGCCTTCCGATCGCCTTCTGCTCCTCGTTTGCTGCCGCCCACGCCTCAACCGAGACGCCCTCTGGTAGCACCGTCTCGGCAAATAAGCGCCGGCTGCCGGTTATGAGCTCGCCGGGATACGTCGTGATTCCTATGCGGTCGAGCACAAAAGCGAATTCCTGCGCTGCGACTATCGGCTGGTGGCGCTGTCCAAATTCACGTCGTGCAAGCTGACGCCAATATGCGCGCATGTCGTACTTGCCCGGCAGACCGTTGCGGTTCGTCGCCCGAGTCTCTTCAAGAAGCACGCGCCAGTCCGAGTAGTTTTTAACAGATGGTTTTGGTGTTGTTTTGCAGACCATGGTTTCGCACCCTGGATTGAATTCTTGTCGCAGTTTATTCTCCAACGAACACGGCCTTGACAGCGCATCCCGCCGAAGTTTCCTTAAGCGCCTTATCAGCGTCTTTTACCTTGTACTTCTTAGTTATGCTCTTCGCGAATACTGCCTGAAGATCCTTATGCTTCTTCAAGAACGCAAGATATGCGTTGATATCATCGACAGAGTACTGCGAACTGCCCACAACCGTAATCGCCTTGAATGTGATGATCTCGGGGTTGATCGCAACCTGACCGCTTGCAGAATACTGCCCCGGAACAATATACCGTCCTAGCGTCCGGACAAGCCCAAGCCCCTCCGCAATCGCCGACGGCGCCCCGCTCGCCTCGAAGACGACGTCCGGGCCGTCGCCGCGCTTGAACCCGGCAGCCCACTTCTTGATCTCGGCGGCGCGCTCTTCAACTACCGCAGCCCTGAAGTCCCACACCTTCTCCGCCCCCATGGCCTTCGCCATCTTCATACGCGCGGGATTAGAACTCGACCCTGTCGCCGCCACATGGCACCCCGCCGCCTTGGCATAAGCGATCGCGAACATGCCCACCGGCCCGGTGCCCTGGACAACCACGCTCTCGCCCTTCTTCAATCCTCCCGCGCTGTTGTACGCGTGTATTGCCGTCGGTCCTGCGCAGGGATAGGCCGCTACCGCCTCGACGTCTATGCTGCGCGGCACGCGCACCAGCGTCGATGCCGGCTGGAAGAGCACCTCCCCATAGCCTCCATGAAAGTGCGGCGCCACGCCGGGGTCTTTCACATACGTCACGCCGGCGTTCAGGCAGTTGGCGGATCCGCCACGGCGGCAGTTGAAACACTTGCCGCATGGCATCGCCACACATGCCATGACGACGTCGCCCACCTTGAGTGTGGCGCCCATGCCGTCTTTGAGCGCGCGCGGCCCGAGCCTGTCGATGCGCCCCACCAGTTCGTGGCCTGGTATAAACGGCGGCGGCACTCCCAGCCTGCCTTCTGCAATATGTATGTCTGTTCCGCATATGCCGCTCCTGATCATCCGGATCCGCGCCATGTCCCCAGTTGGCTCTATGACAGGATATTCCCTGA
>JALHHX010000141.1 GCA_022837245.1 Lentisphaerota bacterium | reverse complement strand
CCCACAGACGACGATGCTTATCTGCGCCCCAATGCAAACTACAAGGTCGACGACTACTGGACAGTCGAAGTCGGCGGCAACGTTTTCCTCGGCAAGCGCAACCGCCACTGTCACGGCCACGCCAGATGACGGCTACGTCTTCGTCAACTGGACGGAATGGAATCCGTCCGAATGGGCGTTCGTCGAAGTATCCGCCAACGCCGCATACGCCTTCACCATCGTCGGCGACCGCAATCTGCGCGCCAACTTCGCGCTGGCGCCGCTTGCCGGGGACCGGCCGCTGGCCGAGGCGCTGGACGCGCCCGCGCTCTCGTTCACGACGGGAGGCAGCGGCCCCTGGATCGGTCTTGCGCTTCCGAGCGCCCCGAAAGACGGCGACGCCGCCCGCAGCGGTATCACCGCGGACGGCGCCACGAGCTGGCTGCAGACCACCGTGACCGGGCCCGGCACGTTTTCGTTCAAGTGGCGCGCCTCCTCGGAAGCCGACTGGGATCAAGGGATCTTCCTGATCGATGGCGATGACGTCTCCGTGATCGACGGAGAGACCGACTGGGTGTCCGTGACCCACGAGCTGGGTGTCGGCTCACACACCCTGCGCTGGGAGTACCGCAAGGATGGCTCCTGGGGCGAGGGCGATGACTGTATCTGGCTGGATGATGTCCGGTTCGTGTCCGCGGGCGGCGCGGCGGAAACCACCACGACGCCGGTGCCCGTGCCCCACGCCTGGCTCGACAACCATCCCGAACTGCTGGCGGCCTTCGACGGTGACTACGAGGCGGCGGCTTTGGCGGACTTCGATGACGACGGCCACGCCACCTGGCAGGAGCACGTGGCCGGCTCCGATCCCGAGGATGCGGATTCGGTGCTGCGCGGCGCCCTGCAGTTCGAAGGTGGCGTCCTCCGAATTCTCTGGCAGCCCGACCTTGGCGATGCGCGCGTCTACACGGTCGAGGGCAAGGCCGCGCTTGACGATGCCGCCTGGGGATCCACCAACAGCGCCACGCGCTTCTTCCGAATCCGCGTGGAGATGCCGTAACAACACCCTTCTCACCTTTCATCGGTCGAGAACAGCCGAAACAACGAGGCGTCTGGACCCACAGCGTTCCGTGCGTCTCCCCGGCTCTAAGGAGAGCGGATGAACGCACATCGAAAGACAATCGAACACGGCATGCGGCGGATCATCGCGGCGTTGCTGTTTTTGCTGGCGCTCCAACACGCGCATGCGCAGTTCGCGGGTGGAAGCGGCACGGGCAAGGAGCTGCTAGCGCATGCGATCCACCGTAGCGGTCCGCGCCGCGACGAGCCATTTGTGGCAGTCAATTGCGGTGCCCTGCCGGACAACTTGCTCGCATCCGAACTGTTCGGGTACAAAAAGGGCGCGTTTACCGATGCGCATACGGACAAACCCGGACGCTTCGCACTGGCCGAGGGCGGAACGCTCTTCCTTGATGAGATTGGCGACACTTCGCCGGCGATGCAGGTCAAACTGCTACGCGTTCTGCAGGAGCGGCTCTACGAACCTCTCGGCGGCACGATGCCCGTCAATTGCAATGTGCGGATCATATCCGCGACGAACAGCGATCTAGCCGCGAAGGTGGTGGACGGTTCGTTCCGCATGGATTTGTTCTGCCGGATCAGCGTGGTTGCCGTCCGGCTACCGCCTCTATCTGAGCGTCCTTAGGACATCCTGCAGTTAGTGGAGCACTTCATCGAGAAGTTCAATGCCGAACAAGGGAGAGCAGTGCGCGGCGTATCGCCCGCGGCAATGGCACGGCTTGTCCGCCACACCTACACAGGCAACATCCGCGGGTTGCAGAACATAATAGAGCACGCATACGTAGTGTGCCGGTGCGATGAGATCCAGGAACAGTGCCTTCCCCCCTGCTTGGCGCAGGATGCTCTGGCGAAACCCACGGCAGCCCCCGCCGTCGTGGCGGATGGGGCGTTGCTGCCCAGTGCCCGCCCTGTTCCGAATCTCCGGCGTCTTCCGCCAGAGGCGCTGCGCGGGGTGATCGAGCAGGCGCTTGAGCAGGCTGGCGGCATACGCTCGCTGGCCGCCGCGAACCTAGGCATCGACCCATCTACGCTATGGCGCAAGATGAAGAAGCTCGGGATGCTGGATTCCTGACCAGCTCGCGGGGCGCCGCACCCGGCCGCAGCCCTGAAAAGACAACTTGGGATCATCGCGGCGGCTGATTGCCCGGAGGGCCGTTGTCGCATTGCAATTCGGCCACGACTTCATTGCAAATGCAATGCGGCGCGTTGCGGCCAAGAATTTTCCAGATGAAGCGGTTTCATCTGATTGCCAATAAGTTGATTGTGGACAACGAGATGATTTTTTTCTTTTCTGTTGGCACAGCGTCTGCTATGATTATGACAAGTTCAAATGACAGGTTCGAAACCCTGTTCTGTTAACAAAACCAGACAATCAACTGGAACCACCCAGGAAAGGTTACACCATGAGTGAAGAATACAAGATGCCGCTGATTGGAGACAAGGCCCCGGCCTTCAAGGCGGAGACCACGCAGGGCCTGATCAACTTCCCCGAGGATTACAAGGGCAAGTGGGTCATCCTCTTCTCGCACCCCGCCGATTTCACGCCGGTCTGCACGACCGAGTTCATGACGTTCGCGTCTATGGAGAAGGAGTTTGCGGCGATCAACTGCAAACTGATCGGGCTTTCGATCGACAGCATCCACAGCCACATCGCCTGGCTGCGCACGATCAAGGAGAAGATCGAGTTCAACGGCATGAAGGACGTCGAGGTCAACTTCCCCGTCATCACCGACCTCTCGATGGAAGTGGCCAAGGCCTTCGGCATGCTGCACCCGAACTCGAGCACGACGGCGGCGGTCCGCGCCGTGTTCGTGATCGATCCGCAGGGCGTCGTGCGCACCATCCTCTACTACCCGTCCTCCACGGGCCGCAACATCGACGAAATCAAGCGCCTTCTGGTCGCCATGCAGACGGCCGACAAGCACAAGATCGCGACGCCGGCCAACTGGAAACCGGGCGAGGACGTCATCGTTCCGCCACCGGGATCCTGCGGCACCGCCAAGGAGCGGGTCGAGGCGAAGGAGGAGGGGACGCGGGTCGTGGACTGGTTCATGACCTTCAAGACGTGCCCCAAGATCTAGAACGACCCGTCGTTCAATGTCCGGCGGGAGCGATCCCGCCGGACCATCCATTTTTCAAGTCAACCCAAACAAGGAACAAAACCATGAGTGCGAATGTCAAAGAAATAAAGGACGCGGATTTTGCCGCAGTAGTTAAGACTGGTGTGGTGCTTGTGGATTTCTGGGCGCCGTGGTGCGGACCCTGCCGCATGCAGGGGCCGATCCTCGAGGAGGTCGCCGCAGCCGTGGGCGACAAGGGGGTCATCGCCAAGATCAACATCGACGAGAACACCGCGAGCGCCGCCCAGTCCGGAGTGCAGAGCATCCCGACGCTCCTTCTTTTCAACGACGGCAAGATGGTAAAGAGGTATGTTGGAGTCCAACGCAAGGACGAACTTGTAAAGGCAATAGACTCGCAGGTGTAGTCATGTTCAAACGATTGATTGACTGGTGCATCGCGCACTATAAAGCGACGACGTTTGTGATGGTTGCGGTGACGGCGGCGCTCGCCCTTCTGGCTGCGCTCCCGTCTCTGTGGCCGGAGTCTTTCCCGCGCCTGAACGGCGTAAAGGTGGACACTGATCCGGAAAACATGCTCCCGGCCACGGAGCATGTGCGGGTTTTCAACCACGAAATGAAGCAGGAGTTCGCGCTTTACGACATGCTTGTCGTTGGCGTGGTCAACGACCGGGCTCCCGACTACGTCTTCAACCCGGCGACGCTCTCCGACATCTATGAGCTGACGGAATATGCCAAGACTCTAAGGGGCGAGGCTATTGGCGAACCCGGGGATCCTCAGGCGGGCGTAATCGGCATCGACATCATAGCTCCCTCCACGGTGGACAACGTTGAACAGGGCGGGCTTGGTGAGGTCAGCTTCTCATGGCTAATGCCTGAGCCGCCTGAGACCGCGGAGGCGGCGCGTGCAGTGCGCGACAAGGCGATGAAGCTGCCGTTCATGAAGGGGACGCTCGTCTCCGAGGACGGCCAGTCTATCGCCATATATCTCCCCCTTTCGGACAAGCACCTTTCTTTCAAGGTCGCGGCGAAGTTGCGTGCCAAGATCGCCGAGTTCTCCTCTGGCGACACCTACCACATCACAGGCCTTCCGATCGCCGAGGACACCTTCGGCGTCGAGATGTTCAAGCAGATGGCGATCTCCGCGCCAATGGCGATGGCTATCATTTTCCTGCTACTTCTCCTCTTCTTCAAGAAGATCGTCCTTATTCTATCCCCGATGATAGTCGCGATCGTGAGCTGCGTTTTCACGATGGCTCTGCTCGTTGCCACGGGCAACACGATCCACATCATGAGCAGCATGATCCCGATCTTCATCATGCCGATCGCCGTCCTCGATTCAATACACATCCTATCCGAGTTTTTCGACCGCTACCAGGAGAGCCGCGACCGGGCGACCACGATTCGTGGAGTCATGAAGACGCTTTTCACGCCTATGCTCTACACGAGCCTGACAACGGCCGTCGGCTTTCTTTCGCTCGCGCTCACTCCTATTCCCCCTGTTCAGGTATTCGGCATATACATCGCGACAGGCGTGATGGTTACATGGTTGCTCACAGTGACGTTCATCCCGGCCTCCGTCATGTTCATACGCGAGAAGTCTCTTGAAAACTTCGGCCTCACGGAGCACAACGCCGATGAGGAGTCGCATTCATTCATGACTAGGACGCTCCGCGCAGTGGGCGTCGGCACCCGCCGTTACGCCAAGGCAATACTCGCCGGTGCGCTAATTCTGGTTGGCCTTGCAGTCTGGGGCATCACGCGCGTCGTCATAAACGACAACCCCGTCAAGTGGTTTAACGAGAAACACCCAATTCGCGTCGCCGACAGAGTAATGAATTCGCACTTTGGCGGCACTTACATGGGCTACCTCTCGCTCTCTCCATCGGACGAACTTCCCGGTCCTGGCAAGCTCGCCTCTGAAGTCGAGGTTGCGCTCCAAGCCCGCCAGGCAGAGCTGGCTTCAGACGCTATGACGGGAGTGGATGAAGTCTTTGGTCTCCTTCTTGCCAAGGCGCGAGAATTGGACGCCTCGGCTGAGTCTCGTGAAGCGTTCTTCGCACAGTGGCAGGACTATGCTGCTGAACAAATGGACGCCGCGCAGGACGAGATGTTCGATGCTTGGGAGTCAGCGAGCCTCTTCGTCGGCGAACAGGCTCAGGCAGGGCAGGTCTTCAAGGATCCCGCAGTGCTCAACTGGATGGCCGGTTTGCAGGACCACCTGCTCACCATCAAGAGTCCTGATGGTCGCCCTATAGTCGGCAAGAGCAATTCCCTGGCAGATCTCGTCCGCACGGTGCACAGGGAGCTTATGGAGGGGAATCCTGAATACTATCGCATTCCCGACAGACGCGAGGGCGTGGCGCAGACAGTGTTGCAGTATGAGAGTTCCCACCGCCCTCAAGACCTTGCCCATTTCGTCCGCACTGACACCTGGAGGCGGACGAGCATGTGGATCCAGCAGAAGAGCGGCGACAATCACCTACATCAACGTCGTCTGGCAGTCCAAGATGGTCAGCGGCATGATGGTGTCGTTCCTCGGCAGTTTCGCGGCAGTCTGGTTCATGATGATAATCCTGTACCGCTCCGCGCTCTGGGGCATACTCTCGATGATCCCGCTGACACTCACGATCGGGCTGATCTACGGCATGATAGGCTTCATCGGCAAGGATTACGACATGCCTGTGGCAGTCCTTTCCTCGCTGAGTCTCGGCATGGCCGTGGACTATGCCATCCACTTCATTTCGCGGTCGCGCGGCATGGTGGAGAAGCACGGCTCGTGGGAGGCGGCCGCCGGGCCGATCTTCGGCGAACCGGCCCGCGCAATCACGCGCAACGTGATAGTCATCGGCATTGGCTTCCTGCCGCTCTTGGCTGCTCCGCTCGTGCCGTACCAGACGGTTGGCACGTTCATCGCGGCGATATTGCTCACCGCCGGCGTGGCGACGCTCTTCCTCCTGCCCGCTATGATCACCGTTCTTTCCCGCTGGCTCTTCCGCGACCCGGCCCACCCGGCGCTATGCAAATGCGGAACGGTCTTCTTCGCAGCCGTGGCAGCCATTCTGACGATCGCGCTTAACATACAGGGCTTTATCGGCGCTACTTTGAGCCAGGTCTCGGTTGGCTGTCTCGTTGCTATCGCGGCCATGGCCGCGTTCTGCTACTTCTTCGGCCGCCGGAAGAAGTGCCGGCAGCCGTGAACGTCCGGCATGTCCGACAAGTCAGACTGGTCTGACGCGCCGGACTACCAATCATGAAAGGAACATAAATGCGAAAAACAATCTCCGCTTTTTTTATCCTGGCCACAGCAGTCGCATCGGCTCAAGATGCCGTCCCATCCGTCGATGACATAGTCGCCAATGCAAACCGTATGTCATACTATCAGGGACAGGACGGACGCGCCAAGGTTTCGATGGTCATCAAGGACTCCCAGGGCCGTGAACGCACCCGCGAATTCACAATCCTGCGAAAGGATCTCGAACCGGCGGGCGTCACGAACGATGTTTTCGCCGGCGACCAGAAGATGTACGTGTACTTCGAACGCCCCGCCGATGTCAACAAGATGGCGTATCTCGTGCACAAGCACGTCGACGGCAGCGATGATGACCGCTGGCTCTTCATGCCGGGCCTCAACCTCGTCAAGCGCGTCGCCGCCTCCGACAAGCGCACAAGCTTCGTTGGTTCCGACTT
>JALHHX010000140.1 GCA_022837245.1 Lentisphaerota bacterium | reverse complement strand
TGCGAGGACAGGGTAAGGTTGACGATCGTGAAGGTGGATTTGGAAGGGTATGAAGCCTGGCGCGAGAATGACGGTGACGTGGTTCCGGCTGACGAGGAGGAAGACCCTGGATTCTTGGTGACACAGAAATATGATGTCGTGGGTGGCTCTTACGATCCTCTTGAAGCCAAGATCATCGCCAAAGGACTGATTATGAGCAGTGGAGTTACCCGATGGCTTCGCTTCAGCGACCACACGAAAGTCAGGCTCTGGCGCACAGGTTGGACACCAGCGGGGATTGTCCCGCCGTCGGCTGAGATACAGATCAACTCGGCTGTCGATGAAGATCATGAATACGAAGTTTGGATGGAAGGGACGTGGGCACCCGGGACGAGCGTGACTGTAGAGCTGTTTTTGAAGGACGTATCAGGCAATGAGATTTACGGATGCTCTGACACCGTTCGTCTTCTCGGGCCAGTCATTATGCCGATTGGTAATTCGATGACCTTTGGATATCGGCGGCGAAAGGATTTAACTCCTGAAACTCCAAACTGGTCGAACCCATGGACAATTTATCCCACAGATGCCGATTGGAGTGCTGTTTCAGGAACGAAGGACAATCCTGACTACCAGGGATGGAGGGGCTACCTGCAAGGCGAACTGAATGGGTTTGTGTGGGAGGGAGAGGACCCCAACGGTCACGGGCCGGAACACATGGGTTACAGCGGTGCTCGCACGACCCATATCAACGGCCTGCTAGCGAATACATCTCGCGCTTATCCAATCAATGCATACAAAATGGCTCCATGTTACGCCATTGTGATCTACTTCGTCGGACTCAATGACATTGTGGGCGGGAGATCATCGGCGGAGATATACGCCGATTGGCAATCCGGACTGGACACGATTCTGAGATACCGCGTAGGCCGCGGGAAGACTTTGGTTGTTGGCGTTACTCTTCCGAAGATGAGGGTCGATTACGCCGGCTATACGCCGGTCAAACAGGCCGAACTTATGGCCCTTAATGTGCTCATTGAGGCGCATACCATAACCTCGGACCATGCGAAGTACGTTTTTGCCGATGCTAAAGGAATTCCGCATGATGTGAACGATGACGGCTTACACTTCCTTGCGACTGGATACAGCAAGGTAATGGCAAAGATCCTTGATGCGATAAAGGAAGGGCTCAAGTAGGAGTTGCCCATGCAACATAGCACCCACATACTATATACAATCACTCTTTTGTTGGCGCTTATAGCAGGCGGGGTTTTCCCGATGAATGCCGTGCAGGCTGAAGAGGCCCAATGCTTCAAGATCGGCACGGCCTCACATCTTGGCTTTATCGATCGGGCTGGCCGCGTTGTCCAATCACCAAGCTATCAGTATTGTGGACGATGGCAGTCAGGAATGCTCTGGGTTCGAGAGAGCGTTACAAATCGTTTCAGTGGCCGCTTCGTTAATCATCATGGCCGCTTGATTGCTCAGGACTTGTTCGGTGATATTTCCGATGTGCTCTTTGAGATGCCGGACCCTGAATTCTGTGACGGTGTGGCTTTTGTAGCCATAGAGGCGGGGAAATACGCGTTCATAAATATGGAGGGGAGGATCCTTGGATTAACTAGCATCCCGATTTTTGCAGGACGCTTTGGATCTGCAGAGAATCTATTTGCGGTGCGTAATGGCGACAAATACGGTTTTGTTGACAAGAAGGGTGACTTCTTAATCCCGGCCCGATTTGAGGATGCCCGTTCCTTCAGACATGGCTTTGCATCTGCCAGGGTTCATGGAAAATGGGGGCTTATAGGGCGCGATGGGGAATTCCGGGTGCATCCCAATTACGATGAACTTGACCGGTTTCGTGAAGACCCGACTTGCTGGAAGTTCAGGGTAGGTGAGCATTGGGGGCTCATTGACCAACTCGGTAATGAACTAGTTGCCGCGAAGTACATGGACATTGAACGATGCAAGAATGGCATTACGACAGCGAGAACAAAAGACGGACACGTCATTCTCAATCTGTCTGGTCAGGCGGCTGTGCGGCCGAAGACATACGAGGCGCTTGGCAGTATTGGCGACGGTGTTGTACTAGCGAAAGTCGACGGGAAGTGGGGCGTAGTTTCTGCCAAGGAGGAGTCCATTGTTCCATTTCGCTTCAATGCCGTCTCAGGCTTCCGTGAGGATGGCTTATGCGAGGTGCGCGAGGGAGGGCGCGTTGGGTTGTTGGACCACGCCGGCAGGTTGATCTGCGAACCTGTATATCAGCGGATATTGAGTCCATCGTATGGCATGTTGCCTGTTCAACGTGGTGGGAAGTGGGGAATAATTGACGTTGAAGGCGAGATTCTTGTCGAGCCGCAGTACGAACGGATAAAGGGGTACGAGAGCTTCAAAGACGGGTTGGCAATCGTGAGGAACGACGATGGATGGGGACTGCTGAGGCTCACGTACAAAGAGCTTGCTGTTGCATGCGCGTATACCGACATCAATCGTTGGAACGATCTTTTTGCTGCGCAGAAGAAGGATGTTTACACGCTCTTCAACATGGCAGGGGAAGAGATTGTAAGCGCAGAGCTTGGCATTACAGACCTGCCTAAGCCGCACGATATGGTTCGAGGATACGGCGTCGTGCGAGCAAAGTCTAGTGCTGGGGTCATCACACGGTCAGGAGTACTTGTGCTTTCATTGGAATATGAGGATGCCGGGATACCCTGCGAAGGCCTGATCCCCATCAAGAAGGACGGACTATGGGGTTACCTCGACATGGGAGGCGCGGTCGCGATCGCGCCGCAGTTCACGGAAGCCGGTAGCTTCCGCGAGGGAGTGGCGGCCGTGAAGGTTAGTGGAAAGTACGGTTACATTGATCGGACTGGCAAAGAGCTTTTGCTACCTTCCTATGCGGATGCCGGGTACAGCCTGCACGGGCTGTTACCTGTCGCCAGATGGAAGAAGGCTGATGGCGTTGATGCACTCAGGTGGGGGCTTATCAACCATCAAGGTGAAGTTGTCCTACCTCTGGAGTACGAATGCCTTGAGTGGGGCGATATCGAGGAGAACGAAACCCGCTTCTATGGCCGCATATGCTGGCAGCAGCCATGACCCCCCTAGAATAATGTATGTCGGCCTCGCGGGCCGCATCGCCGCGGTGCGCAGTTGGCCGCAGCCCTGCTGATGAGAGCCCTCTTTCCAGCTCTGCCGACAATATTAAGTGCCGGCGCCGCCCCGCCCCCGGAACCGCGCTCAACGGAATTGCCGGAGAATATGCGCCGTTCAATCATCGCATCGCGACCGGCATAGATGCCGCCTCCGCGGCCGAAGGTCGTCGCATTCGATCCAAACACGCAGTCGGCAATCCGACAGGTTCCCGCATAGTCCGCAGGCAGGCATATCGCGGCACCGGAGGCGTTGACGAAATTGTTGATGCCGGCCCGGCCATCGTAAAAGCGGCAGCCGTCGATCCGTACGTCTCCCGCGCCAAGCCGCAGCGATCCTCCTCCCGCTTCTCCTTCGCCCATCCGCATCCAGTTCCTTCTGAAGACGCTGTTCTTGATCTCGACCTTGAGCCCCATCGCGTCCGGGGGATTCATGACCGCGATGGCTCAGCCTCCCGTATGTGATCGGGTGTCATCAAAGACGCTGTCCACCACGATGATGGAGCTGTTGAGCGCGAGAATCGCTCCGCCATAGCCGAGCCCCGGCGTCAGCGGTGATGTGTCGTAGTAGGCGTCATTGGCCCTGAAAGTGCAGTTTGCGATGGTCAGCGCATCTAAGTGAGGACGACCAACCAGACGGCATACGGCTCTGAAAGTGCAGTTTGCGATGGTCAGCGCATCCGATCCGGCGGCCCGAACGAGCAATCCGCCAACCTTGCTCGGATACGCTGGGTCGTGGGGGTTGTCATGGCCCGGGGCGCCGCCGTCTTGTATCGTGACGCCGTCGATGATCGCGTTGGCCGCTCCCTTGACGACGCAGTCGCTCTTGCCTTGCCTCCCGATGTTACCACTGAGGATCGTCGGATGCGCCGTCCAGTTGCGCGCTTCGCGCGATCCCATGCCGCCGGCGAATCCGCCAAGCAATTTCATTCCCGGCTTCAGGACGAAGCTGTCCGAGTGCTTCGTTCCGGGAATGTAGACGCCTTCGGCCAGCCAGACCTCCGCTGCCGGGGCGGCTTTCCGCAGAGCCGCCGCCAGATTTGTCGCGGCGTTTGCCCAATCGGCTCCTGTGTTGCCGCCCTTGGCGTTGGCGTCAACGTAAACGATTCGCCCGTACGCGGGAAAAACCGCGAGAAGGCAGATCAACCACGATGCTATGAAGATTCGTTGTATATTCATTTGAACGATCATGCAAAACCGACAGGAAATCACCTTTCAGCCGACACATGCGCGGGGATCCACCGCACGAGGATCGTCGTCTCCGCCGGGGGGACGAAGGTCAGGAAGACGACCGGGCCCGGATCCCCTCCGGTTGCGAGCAGCATGCCGCCAGCTCTCCGCAAGTCGCCCATTCAACAGCGTCGCCATAGACGTTGTGGATCCTCTCGAACAGCACCTCCAGTCCACGAAGTCCCGCCTGGGTCCCATCGGAGTTCATCGACGGCCAGTGCGTTAGGATCGCGACCGGCACACCCTGATCCACCAGTTCGGGAATGCGGCCGGAGCTGCCGTCCTCGCTCAGCAGGAGATCCACGCCCGCCATCGCCGTCGCCAGGGCGTCGGCCGGGGTCGGCGACATTGGCTGCTGCGTCCGCCAGAAGACATCGGTCGTCGTGGCGGGCACGGACACCACGACCTGGCCCGTCGCGGGATCGCTCCGCATGACCTTCGGGGCCCAAGCCGGTCCTTTGTCGAGGACATGCAGAAAATACCAGGTCTTTATACGCTTGTGGACGCGCCATTGCGCCGCGCCGATCGCCTCCGCATAATCCGCCTCGTTGTTGATGCCTGTGTTCCACGGGCTCGTCATGCCGGTGGCCGGAAGCCCCACGTTGTCGAGGATCTCGAAGGCCAGCGCCATGTAGTCCGTCATCTCCGCAACTGATGCGCGTGCCACCCATTCATCTTCGTAAACGTGGTGGAAGCCGCCTGGGCCAAGGCGGAACGCAGACAGATGCGTCAGTATCTCCGGCGTGATGTCGAACCGCGGGGCAATTGACTTTCGCACAATCGAAAGGAACTCCGAAAGGTGAGCTTCCGGCACCCGGTTGAGTCCGGTGTCCAAGCGCCCCAGACAACACGGCATCGGCATGACACTGAACTTGCCCTTTACTTTGTATGTCTCGCAGATTTCGGCGAAGCGGACGGCGAGCCCGTTCGGCATCAGCAGCTCATGCGAGTTGGCAGGGTCGTGGAAATGCATCGCATTGATAGGCGCGCCGTCGTCGAGCACCAGCGAAAAGAGATGTTTTTTCATATGATCCGGCATTGTACAAGACCCATCCGACCAGCGTCAAGGCGAAGTCCTGTGTGGACTTTCCCCAATTTTACTCGCCGCAACTGCGGTTCCCTCGCGGGACTATTGCGCTGGAGTCCGAGTCGTTTATTGTAATCTTGCGTAAAATCACGGGATTACAATAATCGCGTGTTGCTGTGTTGGAACCCATCCACCGTAATCTTGCGTAAAATCACGGGATTACAATAATCACACTTGGCAGAGTGGGAACCCATCCGCCGTAATCTTGCATAGAATTGCAAGATTACAATAATCACGTGTGGCAGGGTGGAAACCCTTCCGCCGTAATCTTGCGTAAAATCACGGGATTACAATAATCACACTTGGCAGAGTGGGAACCCATCCACCGTAATCTTGCGTAAAATCACGGGATTACAATAATCACACTTGGCAGAGTG
>JALHHX010000139.1 GCA_022837245.1 Lentisphaerota bacterium | reverse complement strand
GATTATTGTAATCTTGCAATTCCATGCAAGATTACGGTGGCGGGGTTCCAACACAGCCACGCGGGATTATTGTAATCTTGCAATTCCATGCAAGATTACGGTGGATGGGTCTCCACCACAGCCACACGTGATTATTGTAATCCCGTGATTTTACGCAAGATTACGGTGGATGGGTTTCCACTCTGCCATGTGTGATTATTGTAATCCCGTGTTTTTTCACAAGATTACAATAAATGACTCGGACTCCAGCGCAATAGTCCCGCGAGGGAACCGCAGTTGCGGCGAGTAAAATTGGGGAATGTCCTACAAATTCGACAGGGCATTCCACATTTTCCGAAGCCTAAGCCCCTGAAATAAAATGGTGGCGAGGAAGGGAATTGAACCCCTGACACGGGGATTTTCAGTCCCCTGCTCTACCATCTGAGCTACCTCGCCACATCAGCTCCCTTTTCCCGGGAACGGCTGAAGTTGTATCATATTTGGCGATAATGGGTCAACACCAATTTTTCATGGAAAAAACGCTTGCAATGCGGAATGGGTTTGTGGTAGATTGCTTCCCGTTCACCGATAGAAGGCCGCGATGCGCGAGCTTAGCCGTCGAAGTCGGAGTCCTGCGAATGGGGGTGTAGCACAATTGGTTAGTGCACCGGACTGTCGATCCGGAGGTTGCGAGTTCGAGCCTCGTCGCTCCCGCCATTTTAGAGCCGTCTTTAACCGGACGGCTTTTTTGGTAAAAGGTCAAGACCGGTGCCGTGCGGCAACCCAAAATTAAGGCGAGACGATGGTTGAATTTCTACAGATAATTGCGATGGGCGTCCTGCAAGGGGTCACGGAATTTCTGCCGGTCAGCAGCTCTGGGCACCTCGTGCTGGCCAAGCACTTCCTCGGCCTCGAATCGCCGGGCGCTTCGCTCGAGCTCTTCCTCCACGGGGGGACGCTCCTGGCCATCGTCGTGTACTACCGCCGGAAGCTGCTGGCGCTGCTGCGCGGCTTCTTCCGCGGGGAGCGCGCGGCGCTGCTCTACGCGCTCTGGGTGCTCGTCTCGATGGTCCCCGCCGGCGCGATGTATGCCTGGAAGGGGGATGAAATCGAAAGCGCCTACGGGTCGCCCTTCGTCGTCTCGGTGCTGCTGATGGTCACCGGCGCGGCGCTGCTCTCGCTCTACGCCGTGGAGCGCCGCGCGCCGCGGCCGCGCCCGTTCGGGTGGTTTGACGCGCTGCTGATGGGCGTCTTCCAGATGATCGCGATGCTTCCGGGCGTCAGCCGCTCCGGTTCGACGATCTTCGCCGCGCGGCTCATGGGGGTGAAGCCCGCGGAGGCGGCGGAGTTCTCGTTCATCATGTCGCTGCCGGTCATCGGCGGCGCGGTGCTGGTCGAGGTGCTCAAGAACGGCGTGTCGCCGGGCGGGCTCGCCGCGTGGCACTGTCTCGCCGGCGCCGCGGTGGCGGCGGTCGTGGGCTGGCTGGCCATCGGCGGGCTCATCCGCCTGCTGGGCCGGGGCAGGTTCCATCTGTTCGGCTTCTACTGCGTGGCGGCGGGCGCGGCCTCGCTGGCGTTGCTGCTGGGAGGGTTTTGAGATGACGCATCCTGGCGACGGCGGCAAGACGTTCAATCCCCGTTCGGGTCGCGTCTCGAAGGCTTCTCCCGAGGTTTGCGCCCTTGGGGAGCTTGACGAACTAAGTTGCCATGCAGGACTGCTCGCGGCGATGCTGCCGAAATCCTGCAGGGGCATGGCGGAAATGCTGCTGCGGATCCAAAAAACAATTTTCGCATTGTGCGGAGCAGAATCCGGGGCGGTTTCGGCGGTGGAGATCTCGAAAGAGACCATTGCCGCAGTCGCGGATCTTGAGCGCTGGATTGCGGAGTTTGATGTCGAGATCGGGCCGGGCACGCACTTTGTGATCCCAGGCGGACACCCCGCCGCATGCCAGGCGCAGGTCTGCCGCGCTGTATGCCGCAGGGCGGAGCGCACGGCGGTGGCGCTCGGGGAATCACGCTCCGGTAGCGACACGCCCGAACAGCCTCTGGCCTATCTGAACAGGCTTTCGCTTTTTTTCTTCACTATAGCGCGCGTAATAAACAACCGCGAAAAAATCAAAGAGGAAAGACCATGAACACAATCAAACAGGATATGATAGCCATTCTCGATCTGGGAAGCACGGAGAACACCACGCTCGCACGCGCAATCAGAAATCTCGGCGTTTACAGCGAAATCTACCCACACGACGTCGGCAATGCAGAGCTCAAGGCCATGCCAAACCTTAAGGGCATAATACTCTACGGCGGCGTCAACAACGTCGTGGACGGCAACCCCATTGAACCTTCGCCCGTCGTGTACGAGGCGGGAGTTCCCGTGATGGCGATCGGATACCCAGCGGCCAAATGCGAGAAAACGTTCGATGCATGCCCGGCTGACGAGGCGGAGGCTCTGAAGATGCTCTCCGATTTCGTGCTGGTCGATTGCGGTGCCAAGAAAAACTGGAACATGAACAACTTCATAGCCGACCAGGTGGAGCTTATCCGCCGCCAAGTCGGCAATGGCAAAGTTCTGCTCGCTCTTTCGGGCGGCGTTGACAGCTCAGTGGTTGCAGCGCTTCTGCTGAAGGCAATCGGCAACCAGCTTGTCTGCGTCCACGTCAATCACGGCCTGATGCGCAAGGGCGAGTCAGAGGGAGTGATAGAGATTTTTAGAGACAACCTTCATGCAAATCTTATATACGTCGATGCCGTCGAGCGTTTCCTGACAAAGCTGGATGGCGTGGCCGATCCGGAAAGCAAGCGCAAGATAATAGGCGCCGAATTTATAAGGGTTTTCGAAGAGGAGGCGCGCAAACTGAAAGGAATCGATTTCCTCGCACAGGGAACCATCTACCCCGACATCGTGGAAAGCGGCACAAAGACCGCCAAGACGGTCAAGAGCCACCACAACGTTGGTGGACTGCCTGACGATCTCAAGTTCAAGCTCGTCGAGCCGATCCGCCAGCTTTTCAAGGACGAAGTCCGCGCCTGCGGTCTGGAACTTGGACTTCCACGCGGCATGGTGTTTCGCCAGCCGTTCCCGGGACCGGGACTGGGCGTGCGCTGCCTCGGCGCGATCACTCGCGACAGGCTGGAGGCGGTACGCGAGGCCGACGCCATACTGCGCGAGGAATTCGCAAAAGCCGGGCTCGACCAGACCGTATGGCAGTACTTCGCCGCGATTCCGGATTTCCGGTCCACGGGGGTGCGCGACAATGCGCGCTCCTACGAGTATCCTGTGATATTGCGCGCTGTGAACACCGTGGATGCAATGAGCGCCACAACGGAGCGCATTGATTGGACTCTGCTCGAAAAAATCACAGCGAGGATTTTGAGTGAAGTAAAACACGTAAATCGCGTCTGCTATGACCTGAGCCCGAAACCGCCTGCAACGATCGAATGGGAATAGGATAGCGCGGGGAACA
Organism: Lentisphaerota bacterium; assembly: GCA_022837245.1. Taxonomy (GTDB): domain Bacteria; phylum Verrucomicrobiota; class Kiritimatiellia; order RFP12; family UBA3636; genus JAAZFF01. The sequence continues at coordinate 6,948 of JALHHX010000139.1, read as the reverse complement.
CCGCTGGCAACGAAAGGGGACGACGTATGAACTCAACAAAAGAACCGGTAAACGCCGCACCTCAGGTTGGCATGACGAAAACCACCCGCTGGCTTCTCAACGCCGCGCTTGTTTTCCTGATCATCATCGGGATGAAGACAATAGCGCCAATGCTGACGCAGTTGCTGATCATCCTCTTCATCTCCATAGTCATCTCCCCATTATATTACTGGCTGCGGCGCTTGCGGTTTCCGTCGTGGCTCGCAGTCACGCTCATGATCGTGATCATGGCGTTGCTCTTCCTGTATGGCATAAACACAGCTTTTTCCAGCGCATTTATTGAGTTCACAAAGGATATCCCGAGATACCGGGATGAATTGGACAATGGCATTAAAGAATTAGTCGCGTGGTTGCGCGGGCAAGGCCTTGAAGTGTCTGATGAAACTCTATCCGCTGTCGTGTCCGTCGACCGCTCGACCTTGCAAGAACTTGTGAGGGGCGCGACGACGCGGGTTACATCGTTCCTGAAGGACAGCGTGTTTGTGCTTATAATAGTATCCTTCATAATCGTCGAACTGCCTTCGTTGCCAAGCAAAGCCAAGTCCCTTCCCTGGATGACACCCGGCCTTTGGAACAAACTCTCCAAGATAGTGCTTGATGTACGCCACTACATGACTATAAAAACGTGGATCAGCGCGGCAACCGGCATCTGTGTTTACATCGGGCTGCTGCTCATTAGCGTCGATTCGCCAGTGCTCCTTAGTATAACGGCTTTCGTGCTAAACTTCGTGCCTGTGATTGGCTCGATCATCGCCGCCGTGCCCGCCGTGCTCATAGCTGTGCTGCAGTACGACGTCCTCAAGGGCTTTTATGTTGCACTGCTCTACCTCGGAGTCAACACGGTTTTCGGCAATATCCTGGAACCGCGCTTCATGGGTTACGGCTTCGGCGTCTCGCCGGTCGTCGTGCTTCTATCGCTGATCTTCTGGGGATGGGTGCTAGGCCCCGTCGGCATGCTCTTCGCAGTTCCGCTCACAATGGCTTTGCGCGGGTCTATCGAATCGATGCTGAGAGAGACCATGAACGACTACTGAACGGCATGGTATGCGGGAAGCATCCGCCATGATGATGGGCACACAAGCCGTTATGCGGGAAGCATCCGCCATGATGATGGGCACACAAGCCGTTGATGTGCAGGCGCTTGAATCAAACGCGACTCGCGGGCTTTTCCATGTGGGAAGGCAACACCGCGCATTTAGGGAAGAAGGCAAGTTGCTGACGCCCATGCACTTGCATAAACACAGGAGCCGGATTGCCGCCGGCGCCTTCAACACAAACTGGTGGTTTTGGCGTGTAAATCAGGGTTGATGGCAGGAGAATCACGCCTCCCCCATGGTTTTGAAACAGATTTTGGCCGTCCCGGAAAGTTTTTTCGTGCTTTTTGATGGCGTTTGAACTGAGCCGCGTTTTTCTGCAAACCGCTGCGTGTCAGTGGGTTGGGAGTGGTCATGCATTGGCGTTCCGCGGGGTGCGGGAAACTTTTTTAAAAAAAGCGAAAAAAGGGGTTGACCCGGGGGGCCGGTTTTTGATAGTTTCTTTCTTGCGCCACAAATACCGGATCCGCCGCGGCTCACTTTCAGAGCGGGGCAAAGCGGAGATGGTTTTTTCGCGCCGCGGTTCCTGCGTCTTTGGACGGGTGCCGCACGATCTTTGAAAACGGAACCGCTTAAATCGGGCAACGCTCCGCGGCCGGAGCCACAGTGGTGGCGACGGGGCGCGGGAGGCGAGGCCCGACAGCAAAGTAAGTTTGTGCTAGGAAATTTCATAATTAAAACCCGAAACAGATAGCCGGCGTCCGCCTGAGGGCGGACACGCTCGGCTTTGATTTCAATATTCGGAGAGTTTGATTCTGGCTCAGAACGAACGCTGGCAGCGTGGATGAGGCATGCAAGTCGAACGGTTGCGGGATGATAGCAATATTTTCCCGCGATAGTGGCGGAAGGGCGAGTAATGCGAGAGCAAGCTACCCCCCGGTTCGGGACAACGTCTGGAAACGGACGCTAATACCGGATCCGAAGCGCGGACAGATGTCCGCGTCTTGAAAGGCGGGGCCCCGCGAGGGCCTGTCGCCGGGGGAGGCGCTCCCGTGCCATCAGCTAGTTGGTGAGGTAACGGCTCACCAAGGCTCACGGCTAGGTGGACTGAGAGGTTGGTCACCCGCACTGGGACTGAGACACTGCCCAGACTCCTACGGGAGGCTGCAGTCGAGGATCATTCGCAATGGGGGAAACCCTGACGATGCGACGCTGCGTGGAGGATGAAGGCCCTCGGGTCGTAAACTCCTGTCATGTGGGACAAGACGGCGGCCGTGAACAGCGGCGCGCCATTGATGGTACCACAAGAGGAAGCCACGGCTAACTCTGTGCCAGCAGCCGCGGTAATACAGAGGTGGCGAGCGTTGTTCGGATTTACTGGGCGTAAAGCGTGCGTAGGCGGTCGCGTGTGTCGGATGTGAAATCCCGGGGCTCACCCCCGGAAGTGCATCCGAAACTGCGTGGCTCGAGGCCGGGATGGGTGACTGGAACACATGGTGTAGCGGTGAAATGCGTTGATATCATGTGGAACACCGGAGGCGAAGGCGAGTCACTGGAACGGATCTGACGCTGAGGCACGAAAGCGTGGGGAGCAAACAGGATTAGATACCCTGGTAGTCCACGCCGTAAACGTTGCACATTTGCCGTGGGGGGAATTGACCCCCCCCGTGGCGCAGCTAACGCGATAAATGTGCCGCCTGGGGAGTACGGCCGCAAGGTTAAAACTCAAAGAAATTGACGGGGGCCCGCACAAGCGGAGGAGCATGTGGCTTAATTCGATGCAACGCGAAGAACCTTACCTAGGCTTGACATGTGACTGCACGCCCTGTGAAAGCAGGGCTCCTTCGAGGGTGTCACACAGGTGCTGCATGGCTGTCGTCAGTTCGTGCCGTGAGGTGTTTGGTTAAGTCCACCAACGAACGCAACCCCTGCGTCCATTTGCCAACGGGTAATGCCGGGAACTATGGACGGACTGCCCCTTCAAACGGGAGGAAGGTGGGGATGACGTCAAGTCAGTATGGCCCTTACGCCTAGGGCTGCACACGTGCTACAATGGCCGGTACAGAAGGATGCGAGACCGCGAGGTGGAGCAAAACCCCAAAACCGGCCCCAGTTCAGATTGGAGTCTGCAATTCGACTCCATGAAGTTGGATTCGCTAGTAACGGCGCATCAGCATTCGGCGCCGTGAATACGTTCCCGGGCCTTGTACACACCGCCCGTCACATCATGAAAGCCGTCTGCACCCGAAGCCGGTGCCCGAACCCGCAAGGGACGGAGCCGTCTAAGGTGTGGGTGGTGATTGGGATGAAGTCGTAACAAGGTAGCCGTAGGGGAACCTGCGGCTGGATCACCTCCTTTCTAAGGAGACGGACACAGGCAACTGTGATTCCGAGGTCAATCGTCGAAAATCGGGGCAACCCGAAGACCCGGCGACACATGGGGCGGGCGCTTGCGCCCAGTCCCAACCCAAAACAAAAACATGAACGCCCTCGCGCAAACTTGTTCAACGCTGTCGGACCCCGCCTCCCGCGCCAGCGGGAGAGGGAAGGCCTTAGGTACAAGGGACTAGGTTTTTTGCGGGGTTGAAAAATCCCCTTTATGTCGTCCGGCCCCTGACCACTACCCACTGACCACTACCCACTGATTCCCGACGCCGGGGGCATAGCTCAGTTGGCAGAGCGCCAGCTTTGCAAGCTGGATGTCGCCGGTTCGACCCCGGCTGCCTCCACCAATTTTCCGAGGCCATTGATAGATAAGACCAAAAACCTGAGACGGGCGTGTAGCTCAGTCGGTTAGAGCGCGTCCCTGATAAGGACGAGGTCACTGGTTCGATTCCAGTCACGCCCACCAGTTCAGTGGGCAGTGGATAGTGGACAGTGATTAGCCTCCAACCCCTGGAACCTGGCACCCAACGCCTAGGGTCTAAGGCCTGACACCCGTGCGGGGCTCCGCCTCGCACCAAGCGGTTCCGTCCGATTACTTTAATCGATCTTTGACAACTGAAGAGCCGAATGCAAATTTTGAGGCGGGAGCCGTCAATCTAGACGGACATACAACCCGCCACTTCAAATAGAGAGAAATGTAGACTTGTTATTTTACAAGAAAAACCGAGAGAGTGTTTTCGGATCGGATTTCGAAAGCACGATCAAGCGCGAAAGGGCGCACGGAGGATGCCTTGGCATCGCAAGACGAAGAAGGACGTGGTAAGCTGCGATAAGCCCGGGGGAGTGGCAAACACACCCTGATCCCGGGATTTCCGAATGGAGCAATCCGGCAGGCTGCAGCCTGCCGCCTGCGGCTGAACACATAGGCCGTTTGGCGTGAGACCCGGGGAAGTGAAACATCTCAGTACCCGGAGGAGTAGAAATCAATTCAGAGATTCCGCAAGTAGTGGCGAGCGAAAGCGGAAGAGCCCAAACCCGGGGGCTTGCCCCCGGGGGTTGCGGGACCGCGCCGTGGCACGGCGCATGGACAGGGGAACGGTCTGGAAAGACCGGCCAGAGAGGGTGAAAGCCCCGTATCCGAAATCCATGCCCGGCCTAGCGGTATCCCAAGTAGGACGGAACACGTGAAACTCCGTCCGAATCCGGGGGGCCCACCCCCCAAGGCTAAATACTATGCGATGACCGATAGTGAACCAGTACCGCGAGGGAAAGGTGAAAAGTACCCCTGTCAGGGGAGTGAAATAGTTCCTGAAACCGTGTGCCTACAAGCTGTCGCGGCCCTTAGGGGTTGCGGCATGCCTTTTGCATAATGAGTCCGCGAGTCACCATGTCCGGCGGGTTAACCCTCAATGGGGTAGCCGCAGCGAAAGCGAGTCCTAACCGGGCGCTGTCGTCGGATGTGGTGGACCAGAAGCCAAGTGAGCTATCCATGTCCAGGCTGAAGCCCCCGTAACAGGAGGTGGAGGGCCGAACCGTTTGGTGCTGAAAAACCATCGGATGAGGTGTGGATCGGAGCGAAAGACTTATCAAACTTGGTGATAGCTGGTTCTCCCCGAAATAACTTTAGGGTTAGCCCCGTGAATTGGCGCGTCGAGGGTAGAGCACTGTTTGACCGATGGTCCCCAACGGGATACTGACGTCTGGCAAACTCCGAATATCGATTGCGTGCTCACGGGAGTTAGACGGCGGGAGATAAGTTCCGTCGTCAAAAGGGAAACAGCCCGGATCCCCGTCTAAGGCCCCCAAACCGTGCTAAGTCACGAAGGATGTGGGGTTGCGAAAACAGCTAGGATGTTGGCTTAGAGGCAGCCATCATTTAAACATTGCGTAACAGCTGACTAGTCTAGTGACCCCGCGCCGAAAATGATCGGGAGTAAGCGCGGTGCCGACGACGGGAATCTTCCGCCTTGAGCGGAGGATGGTAGGGGAGCGTTCCTGCGTGGCTGAAGCCGGAGGGCAACCGACGGTGGACGTGCAGGAAGTGATTATGCGGACATGAGTAACGAAAATCGGGGTGAGAATCCCCGACGCCGAAATTCCAAGGTTTCCCGGGGCAGGTTCGTCCGCCCGGGGTCAGTCGGATCCTAAGGCCAGGCCGAAAGGCGTAGCCGATGGACGCCGGGTTAATATTCCCGGACTGCCGATGAGAGCTTGACCAATGGAGCCAGCGGTGGGCATGACGGAGCGGGTAATTGGATTCCCGTCCAATCGCGTAGGCCGCAAGCGTGGCAAATCCCGCTTGCAACAGGCCGAAACGAGAGTGAGAGCGGGGTGGCGACACCCCGCGATTCCGTCTGCGCCGGACCGCCAAGAAAAACTTCTAGGGATCAAGTCGGCATCCGTACCAAAACCGACACAGGTAGAATGGTGAATTCCACCAAGGCGCGCGAGAGAAACCTCGTTAAGGAACTCGGCACACTAGCCCCGTAACTTAGGGAAAAGGGGTCCCGGAGCTTGTCTCCGGGCGCAGTGAACGAGCCGTGGCGACTGTTTAACAAAAACACAGCACTCTGCCAACCCGCAAGGGGATGTATAGGGTGTGACACGTGACCAATGCCGAAAGGTCAAGGCGAGGGGTCAGCCGCAAGGCGAAGCTCCGAACCAAAGCCCCGGTGAATGTCGGCCGTAACTATAACGGTCCTAAGGTAGCGAAATTCCTTGTCGGGCAAGTTCCGACCTGCACGAATCGTGTAACGATCACGGCGCTGTCTCAACGAGGATCTCGGTGAAGTTGTAATTCCGGTTCAGATGCCGGATACCCGCAGCAGGACGGAAAGACCCTATGAACCTTTACTGTATTCTGGCACTGGCGACTGGCTGCGCATGTGTAGCATAGCCGGCAGTCTTGGAGACCGCGTCGTCAGGCGCGGTGGAGACGTCAGTGAAATACCGGTCTTGTGAAGACGGTCGTCTAACCCATCCCCGTGAAACCGGGGCCGGGACAATGCCAGAGGGTCAGTTTGACTGGGGCGGTTTCCTCCCAAAAGATAACGGAGGAGTTCGAAGGTCACCTCGGCACGGTCGGCAACCGTGCTATGGAGCGCAAAGGCAGAAGGTGGCTTAACTGCGAGGCGCACATGCCGAGCAGATGCGAAAGCAGGACTTAGTGATCCGGCGGTTGCTCGTGGTAGCGCCGTCGCTCAACGGATAAAAGGTACTCTGGGGATAACAGGCTGATGATTGCCGAGAGTCCATATCGACGCAATCGTTTGGCACCTCGATGTCGGCTCATCACATCCTGGGGCCGGAGAAGGTCCCAAGGGTTTGGCTGTTCGCCAATTAAAGTGGTACGCGAGCTGGGTTCAAAACGTCGTGAGACAGTTTGGTCCATATCCGCTGCGGGCGGAGGAGATTTGAAGGGAACATTCCCTAGTACGAGAGGACCGGGAATGACGAACCCATGGTGTGCCGGCTGTTCCGCCAGGAGCAT
>JALHHX010000138.1:5921-6707 GCA_022837245.1 Lentisphaerota bacterium | reverse complement strand
GGGCCCAGGGGACGGGCTGCGCCCTTCCCCTCGTACCCCTTCCCGCAGTTGATGGCTGCTGTGTCTTCTCCGCTGGTCCATTTGATATTGCAATTTCCACCGGCGACCCAAAACAGATATCTCCTTGCTTTTATGGGGGCAAAAATGGCACAATCTTTTTTTGATTCTGCACGTCAGGTCGGTTGTGCGGATGGGGAGCTTAATATCAGAAAATGACACAAATAGAATACGCGAAAAAGAGCGAAATAACGCCGCAGATGGAGCTTGTTGCAGAAAAAGAGCATCGTGACGTGGAGTTCATAAGGGAACGGGTCGCGAACGGATCGGTCGTGATCCCCGCCAATGTCAACCATTGCAATCTGGTGCCTTGCGGAATCGGTCGCGAACTGCTCACAAAGATCAACGCCAATATTGGCAATTCGTCTATGGCAAGCTGTCCTTCGGAGGAGTTTGCCAAACTGAAGGTTGCCGTGAAATATGGGGCGGACACGGTCATGGATTTAAGCACGGGCGGCAATATCCGCGAAATACGCACGCGCCTCATCGCCAATTCGACGATCCCGGTCGGCACTGTGCCGGTCTATGAGATTGTCGCACGCGAGGGTGCCGCGAACATATCCCGCGAACTGGTGCTGCAGGTCATACAGGAGCAGGCAGAGCAGGGCGTTGACTACATGACGATCCACGCCGGGCTCCTGCGGGCGCATGTTCCGCTCGCGCTCAAGCGCAAGATGGGAATCGTCAGCCGCGGCGGCGCGATCCTGGCCACGTGGATGACTGATAAAG
>JALHHX010000138.1:0-5839 GCA_022837245.1 Lentisphaerota bacterium | reverse complement strand
GTTTGCTGAGCTCGAAACGCTCGGCGAACTTGTAACGCGCTGCCGTAAAGCCGACGTCCAGGTGATGGTGGAAGGTCCTGGCCATGTGCCGCTAGACCAAATTGAAATGAACATGAAGCGCGAGCGCGAAATCTGCGATGACGCTCCGTTCTACATTCTCGGTCCTATAGTAGTGGACTGCGCTCCCGGCTACGACCATCTTGTGGGCGCAATGGGCGGCATGATGGGAGCTTGCCACGGCGCCGCGATGCTCTGCTACGTCACGCCCAAGGAGCATATAGGACTTCCGAATCTCGAGGACGTCCGCCGCGGAGTGGTGGCGTTTAAAATAGCCGCCCACGCCGCCGATATCGGCTTGAAAAAGCCGCGTGCCCGGGATCGTGACGACGCAATCAGCGACGCCCGCGCCGTTTTCGACTGGGACGGGCAGTTCAACATCGCAATCGATCCGGAGCGCGCCCGCGCATATAGGGAGGACGCCCTCGGTGAAAGCGGGAACACCAACCCCCAGCATGGCACGAAGTACTGCACCATGTGCGGACCCGACTTCTGTTCTGTTCGTCTTTCCGCCAAATTGCGAGGCACGGGCAAAGGCGATCTTTAATCGCTTGACGGAGGCAGGATAATCGCGTACAATTTTCTGCCAAATCTATTATTAACTTGGAGGCAATCAAGATGTCTGACACAGCAAAATTTGTATATTTTTTCGGGGGCGGCAAATCTGAGGGCAACGCTTCGATGCGCGAGCTTTTGGGAGGCAAAGGCGCGAACCTTGCCGAGATGGCGGAATTGGGGCTTCCCGTGCCACCGGGATTCACTATTACGACGGAGGCTTGTGCGAAGTATTACGAGCTTGGGCGCGTTAAGCTTTTCGAATCAATTAAGAGCGAGGTCGAGACTGCACTTAAGCGACTAGAGGAGCTCACTGGCAAGACTTTCGGCAAGGGCTCAAATCCGTTGCTAGTCTCCGTGCGTTCAGGTGCCGCTGCGTCGATGCCCGGGATGATGGACACGGTGCTGAACCTCGGGCTCAACGACGAGACGTCAGATGCACTTGCCAAGCTGACAGGCAACGAGCGCTTCGTAAAGGATTCGCGCCGCCGCTTCGTACAGATGTACGGCAACGTGGTGCTTGGCGTGCCCCACCACGAGTTTGAGCACGAGCTCGACATTGTCAAAAAAGCGAAGGGCGTGCAGCTCGACACCGAGCTTGATATTGAAGCCCTCGAAGAGGTTGTAAAACGTTTTCTCAAGGTCGTTGAGAAAGCCACAGGCAAGCCGTTCCCAGAGGATCCGATGCAACAGCTCTGGGGCGGGATTGAGGCTGTGTTCGCATCGTGGAACAACCCCCGCGCTGTCAAATACAGGGAGCTAAACGACATCCGCAAGTTGCTCGGAACGGCCGTGAACGTGCAGTCCATGGTGTACGGCAACATGGGCGGCAACTCCGCCACGGGCGTGGCGTTCTCGCGCGATCCTTCAACCGGAGCGCACGATTTCTTCTATGGCGAATATCTGATCAACGCTCAGGGCGAAGATGTGGTGGCCGGCATACGCACACCGCAGCAGATCTCGCTCGCCGGCTCCAAGGCCTGGGCGAAGGCGCACGGCATCTCCGAGAAGGAACGCGCGAAAAAATTCCCGTCTCTCCAGGAGGCCATGCCGGAAATCTTTGATGAGTTTGACGGTATTCGCAAAAAGCTTGAACTTCATTACCATGACATGCAGGACATGGAGTTCACTATCGAGAATGGCAAGCTTTACATGCTGCAGACGCGCAATGGCAAGCGCACAGCCACGGCGGCCGTCCGAATCGCCACTGATCTTGTTGCGGAGGGTCTCATTGATGAGGCCACGGCGGTCATGCGCGTGGATCCGAACCAGTTGGACCAGCTTCTGCATCCAGTCTTCAAGAAGGGCGTTGAAGCGGCTGCGGCCAAGGCGGGCAAGCAGATCCTCAAGGGTCTCAACGCTTCACCGGGGGCGGCGTCCGGCCGGGTCGTGTTCACGGCCACTGATGCGGAGCTGTGGAAAAAACGCGGCGAGAAGGTGATATTGGTACGCAAAGAAACGAGCCCGGAAGACATCTCCGGGATGGTTGCGGCGCAAGGTGTATTGACTGCGACGGGCGGCATGACGTCGCATGCGGCTGTCGTCGCACGCGGCATGGGTATGTGTTGCGTGGCTGGCGCCGGCGCACTGCAGATCGACGCCGTCAAGAAGGTGGCGAAAATTTCCGGCACGAAAACAATAATTAAGGAAGGCGATTGGATTTCGCTCAACGGCTCCACAGGTATCGTTTACCTAGGTGCGCTTGAGACGGAAGATCCGGCCCTAGCCGGGGCGTTCTCCACGATTATGGATCTTGCCGACAAATTCCGTCACCTCGGAGTGCGCACGAATGCCGACACGCCGGAGGAGGCGAAGCGGGCCGTCAAGTTCGGTGCGGAAGGCATTGGTCTATGCCGAACCGAGCACATGTTCTTCGACAACCCCGACAAGCCCGAGGGGCGCACGACCGCGCTCCGCCGTCTCATTCTGGTGGCGGACACAGTAAAGAAGCTCCGCCAGGAATACGCTCTGACGGGCTCCGACGAGGAGCGCGCCGAGATTCTCGCAAAGCTTGAGGCTCCTGAAAAGCAGTACAACTCAGCGCTAAAGGCTCTCCTTCCACTGCAGCGCAGGGATTTCATCGGTCTGTTCAAGGCGCTTGAAGGGCGTCCATGCACGGTGCGTTTGCTCGACCCGCCGTTACACGAGTTCTTACCCCAAACGAAACAGGGGCAGGCGGAGATGGCAAAGGAAATGGGCATGAAGGCGTCTGAGGTAAAAGAACTCGTTGAATCCCTGCATGAGTTTAACCCGATGCTCGGCCACCGCGGTTGCCGCCTCGGCATGAGCTACCCAGAAGTGACCGCCATGCAGGTCCGTGCGATCTGCGAAGCGGCCATCCAGGTTCCTGGCTCGAAGCCGGAGATAATGATCCCGCTTGTGGGCGATGTCAAGGAGCTCGTATTCCAGAAAGAAGTTGCGCTCAAGACAATTGCCGATGTCGAATCTGAAAAGGGTGTTAAGCTCGACATCAAGATCGGAACCATGATCGAAGTGCCGCGCGCGGCAATCACGGCCGACAAGATAGCGCCTGAGGCAGACTTCTTCAGCTTTGGCACGAACGACCTAACTCAGATGGGCATGGGCTTCTCGCGCGATGACGCCGGGCGGTTCATAACGGAGTACGTTCAGGCCGGCATTTACGAGTATGATCCGTTCCAGGTTCTCGACCAGGAAGGCATCGGAGGGCTCATCAAGATCGCTGCCGAACGCGGGCGCATGATCAAGCCCGACCTGAAGCTCGGCATATGCGGAGAGCACGGCGGCGAGCCGAAGTCTGTCGAATTCTGCCACCGGGTGGGACTCAACTACGTATCGTGCAGTCCGTTCCGCGTGCCGATAGCGCGCCTCGCGGCAGCGCAGGCCGCCATCAAAGAAGCTCAGGAAAACAAGGCGTAGAAACCGGTTGAAAATAGCGGAACACACCTTCCTCATCACGGTCATGCTGCCGGACCGTGTGGGGATACTGCGTGATGTCACTGGCGTAGTGTTCAAACATGGGGGCAACCTCACTGACCTGCGCCAGATGGTCATCGGAGGAGTGTTCTCTCTAAGTTGCGTGGCGGAGTTCACCGATGCAAAGAAGCTTGAAGCGGGTGTCCTGCGCGAGACGATCCTCGCGCAATTGCCCGAGAGCGACGTCATTGTTGCTGTTATGCCATGTGCTGCCGATTCGTTCAGCGAACCAGCCGTCGAAGGCGAGCGCTACGTGGCTTCGATTTCAGGCCCCGACCGGCCCGGCCGCGTCTATACAATTGCCAAGATCTTCGCGGCAAGCGGTGTGAACGTTGAGGATTGGCGGCACGATTTGTCCGACATCAACCGCGCGCTCACGATAGGCATTGTGCGTGTGCCGACCGGGTGCGATGTGGCTAAGCTGCAAAAGGAGCTTGCTGACAAGTTGAGTCCTTTCGACCTCGCGACAAGCCTGCGCCATGAAAATATATTCAGGGCCACTAACGAGGTCGGCCCTATTTCCGCGTTGCTGGAAAGCCAGAAGGATAAACCCAATGCTTGACACTTCTGATTTTTCCGCGACCCTCCGCATGATAGGCGAGGAGAATCTTGATGTCCGGACTGTTACTCTTGGTGTGAACCTGAACGCATGCGCAGGCCGGGATGGCGACGCGATTGTCACCGCCGTTTACGACCGTATATGCAAAACTGCCGAGCGCCTGGTTCCCGTGGCGAACGAAGTGGGCGCACGCTACGGAGTTGAAATAGTCAACAAGCGCATTTCGGTCTCACCCGTTTCGATTTTGCTGGAAGGACATTCCGCGGAAACAGGCGTGGCGATTGCGCAGGCAATGGATCGCGCTTGCGAAACTGTCGGTGTAGATCTACTCGGCGGCTATTCGGCGCTGGTCCAAAAGGGCATAACTGCCGGCGAGCGGACGCTCATCGAATCGCTGCCGGAGGCGCTTGCCTCAACAAACCACGTCTGCGGTTCAGTCAACATTGGAACGACGAAGGCAGGCATAAACGTCGATGCTGTATATCTCGTCGCCCAGACCGTGCTGAAAATCTCCGAGGCAACGAAGGCGCAAAGCGGGTTCGGAGCAGCCAAGTTGCTGATCTTCGCCAACCAGCCCGAAGACAATCCATTCATGGCGGGCGCGATGCTTGGGCCGGGCGAGCCGGAGTGCGTGATAAACGTGGGGGTCAGCGGACCGGGAGTTGTCAAGCGCGCCATAGACCGCCTGCTCCAGCGGAGTGGCAATCCGCGGCTTGACCAGATCGCGGAGGAGGCCAAGCACACGGCGTATCGCGTCACGCGCGTAGGTGAGCTCGTGGGGCATGAAGTGGCACGTCGTCTTGGTGTGCCTTTCGGCATTGTGGATCTAGCGCTGGCGCCAACGCCCCGCGTAGGCGATTCGGTTGGCGAAATCTACCAGGCAATGGGAATCGAGCGTCTAGGTGCCCCTGGCACCACGGCTGCGGTCATGATGCTCAACGATGCTGTCAAAAAAGGCGGTTCGTTTGCGTCAAGCTCCGTGGGCGGACTTTCAGGCGCGTTCATACCAGTGATGGAAGACCATGCTATTTCTGCCGCTGTGACACGTGGCGATCTGACGCTTGAAAAGCTAGAGGCTATGACGGCAGTGTGCTCTGTTGGGCTTGATATGATCTTGCTGCCGGGCGATACAACCGCCGAGACTCTTGCGGGTATAATTCTCGATGAGGCGGCAATCGGAGTCACGAACCGCAAGACCACGGGTGTGCGTATAATCCCCGTGCCCAGGGCGAAGAAGGGCGACCATGTTGATTTTGGCGGCCTGTTCGGCGCCGGAACGGTGACGAGTCCCGCGTGCCCTGGCGGCAACGTGGCGTTCATCCGCCACGGCGGCCACATCCCGGCGCCGATACACAGCCTGGGCAACTGATAGGCTGCCTAATGGCGAGAGATAGAAACGCGGCACGTTTTTTAAAGGCGCAGGAGAATTCCGCGCTGCCTCCTACTCGTCAAATAGGCAACGAATCGTGCCGAATTTTTAATCCGGATATTGACATGCTCAAGGTGCTTGGGCGCGACGAGATCCAGAATCTAAAATGCCCGGATGGCGAATGTGAAATTCTGCGCTTGTTCAAAACCTGCGGCAAACCGCTTGAAATGGAAATCGGGTTTGGAATGGGGCGTTTCCTTAAGGCGCGGGCGAAGAACAACCCGCAGACGCATTTCCTAGGAATTGAACTGGAGCAGGCGCGTGTCGCCAGAACCGACGTGGGA
>JALHHX010000137.1 GCA_022837245.1 Lentisphaerota bacterium | reverse complement strand
GCGCATGCCGTCTGGGCTCGCACAAACGGGGCTGCGGAAATCGACCGGCTCCTCTCCGAATATGTCCTTAAAGAATACACGCCGAACCCCGCCACCGGGCACCCTCACAGGTGCATGCTGCTTCTGTTCGAGGGGGAGAACGCAATAGAGCAAATCTGGAATGTCACCGGCAGCGTGACCCTGCGCTGGGGGTGTGGGCAGACCATACGCGAGACTTACGGCGACTACATAAAGAACGACGACGGAATCGTCACGTATTTCGAGCCCGCCGTGCTCGTTGGCCCTACACGTGACTTTGTGAACGAGACCATGCGTATGCTCGGCAAATACCTGCCGACCGATTCCGGTCTCGTCAATTCGCATAATGAAGAACAGACGCTTGTGATGTTGAAGCCGGACAACTTCCGTGGTCCCTCGCTTCGCGCAGGCAATATCATCGACGTGTTTTCGTCGGCGGGGCTGCGTATAGTCGCTGTGAAGAAGTTCTCTATGACGGTTGCCCAGGCCGAGGCGTTCTATGGGCCCGTCCAGGAAAGCCTCACGAAAAAGTTCCCCACTTTTGGAGCGGCGGGCGCGGATTGCATCGGCGGTCGGGAAGGAACTAGGCTTGATCGTGACAGAAGAACAGGCCTCCGAGATGGCCAAGACAATTGCCCCGGAATTCGCCAAGAAGCAATTCGAGGACATTGTGGAGTTCATGACGGGCTACAGGCCGTCAAGCGTCGCCGAGAACGAAAAAGCCTTCAGGGCGGGCGCCGAAAGCCTGGCGCTAGTCTACGAAGGCCAGGACGCCGTCGCCAAAATCCGCGACATCCTCGGTGCCACCGACCCCGTCAAAGCGCGCCCTGGATCAATACGCCGGGAATTCGGGACAAACATCATGGTTAACGCGGCGCATGCCTCCGATTCGGCTGAGAACGCAATGCGGGAAATGAACATTATAGACATTTTGGCCGACAACCTGACCCCTTACATAGAAAAATACTGTTATGAATAAAACTATAAGTGACATCCAACCATCTGCCACGCTCGCGATTTCGGCAAAAGCAAAAGCGCTCGTCGCGGAAGGAGTCGAGGTGTGCAGCTTCGCCGCAGGAGAACCGGATTTCGACACCCCTGAAAACATAAAGCAAGCAGCCGTCAAGGCGCTTGCCGACGGCATGACAAAGTACACCCCCGCCCGAGGCCTCCCCGCGCTATGCAAGGCCATTTCGGACAAGTTGGCCAAGGACAACGGGCTCGAGTACGCGCCGGCTAACGTCATCGTTAGCGGCGGGGCCAAAATGTCGCTCTCAATAGCCTTCGCCGCGCTTCTCAACCCAGGCGACGAGGTGATCATCCCGGCCCCATATTGGCTGAGCTACCCCGAGATGGTGCGCCTTGCATACGGAGTCCCCGTATTCGTAAAGGGCGCTGACGCCGACGGATTCAAGATCACTCCCGAGCTGCTCGAGTCCGTGATCACGGACAAGACCGTGGCCGTGGTGATTAACAGTCCATCCAATCCCACCGGCCTGGTCTACACGCGCGAAGAGCTCGCGGCGCTCGGCGAAGTATGCGTCAAACACGACATCAAAATCATCGCCGATGAAATCTACGAGCGAATGATCTACGGCGGAAAGAAACACGTCAGCATAGCATCGCTTTCCCCAGAACTCTTCAAGCGCACGCTGACCGTCAACGGCTTCTCGAAGGCCTACGCGATGACAGGCTGGCGCATCGGTTACGCGGCCGGTCCGGCCGATTGGATCGACGCTATGACAACTGTTCAAAGCCACAATGCATCAGCTCCCGCGACATTCGCCCAGTACGGTGCGCTGGAGGCGCTGCATACGCCGGATTTGATCATCCAGCCGATGCTAGACGCCTTTGAAGCCCGGAACAACCGCATTTATGAATTGATGGGCGGAATCGACGGAATCGAGTGCAAGCGTCCTAAGGGCGCCTTTTACATCTTTCCGAACATTTCGGCGTTTGGCCTCGATTCACAGACTTTCGCCGAAAGGCTCATCGCCGAAAAGCATGTGGCAGCTGTTCCAGGCGTATCCTTCGGCGCTGACGAAAACCTGCGCTTCAGCTACGCATGCGGTTTCGAGGAAATCGAAGAAGGCATGGCCCGCCTCAAGGATTTTTGCAACGGATTGCGTTCTTAAAACAAGTTGTCATAAACTGCGGCAAGTGGTACAATCAGCTGCATGTTTGATTCATCCGGAAAAGCGGGGGTGTTGCATGTACTGGTCGCCATTGTGGGTTGTCGTTAGTTTGACCGTGGCGATTACTTTCGTCGTATTGGTAATCGCCCTGATTGTGACGCTCTTCAAGCGAGGCGGATGAAGCGTGCCGCACTGTTCCTTTAAACAACAAATGAAACAACAGGATAAATCGATATGAGTGATATATGGGCACAGACTTGGCTGGTCGTGGTTCTGGGCATTGTATGCGTGTTTTTGTTTTTGGCTTTCCTCTCCTGGGGCCTGAAGATGATGAGCGCGTACGTGGCCAAGCACCCTGGCAAAGACGAGAAAGCAGGTGCCAAGTGAGGAAATTTGCTGCTCTTATGATGATAGGCGTCGCGTTTTGCGCGACAGGTGTTATGGCGCAGGACGATGCGCTATCGGCGGAATTGGCGCCAGCCACTGTGGTTGATGTTCCTGCTACAGACGCCGCTGCGGACAAAGTCGAGATGAGTCTAAGCGGGGGCATGAAGAAGATAGTGCAGTCAACTGGCCTCGCCAAGTTCATCAACAAGATTGACATCGTTAAGGGGGAACCGAGTGAAGTCGAAGAAGACGGCATAATCTTCAAGGGAACGAAGACGGCGCGCACAACAATAATGGGCATCAAGTCCCTGATAATGGTGCTTGTTGGCTTCCTGTTGCTCTATCTTGGAGTTGCCAAGGGAGTGGAGCCGCTGCTGATGATCCCCATCGGATTTGGCGCGATACTCGCCAACTCTCCCGGTTCCGGTCTCATCGAATCACATGGATTTCTCTCTATTATCTTCGAAGGCGGTGTGCGAAACGAATTGCTGCCGATTCTTATCTTCATGGGCATCGGCGCGATGTGCGACTTCTCGCCGCTGATCGCCAACCCGCGTCTCGCGCTGCTCGGCGCCGCGGCCCAGCTCGGCGTGTTCGGCACGCTTATTGGGGTCGTTGCAGTGAGCGAGATATTCGGGTTTGGCTTCGATATCAAGCAGGCGTGCGCCGTGGCGATAATCGGCGCGGCAGACGGCCCCACCTCCATCTACTTCTCATCTAGGTACGCTCCAGATCTGATGGGCTCGATCGCCGTGGCGGCGTATTCTTACATGGCGCTGGTTCCGTTGATCCAGCCGCCCGTCATGCGCGCGCTGACGACAGATGCCGAACGCAAAATAAGAATGCCTGTCAACCGCGAGGTCTCGCGCAAGGAGCTTGTCCTTTTCCCGCTTCTCGTGCTCTTGATCTGCGTTCTGTTCCTGCCGCCGGCATTGCCGCTTCTAGGCAGCTTCTGCTTCGGCAACTTCGTGCGTGAGTGCCACGTGGCGGAGCGCCTCTCAAACTGTCTGCAAAACGAAGTCTCCAACATCGCCACGATCCTGCTCGGACTCGGCGTGGGCATGCAGCTCGAGGCGTCCAAGTTCCTAGCGCCAGTCACCATCGCAATTCTGCTCCTCGGCCTACTCGCATTTGTCGTGGGCACGGCGGGTGGCGTGATTTTCGCCAAAATAGTGAATAAAGTCTGGAAGGACAACCCGGTCAACCCGCTTATTGGATCGGCAGGCATGTCCGCCTTCCCGATGGCGGCGCGTGTGTCGCACAACGTCGGACAGGAATACGATTCAGGCAACTATCTTATTTTCCAGGCGATGGCCGCAAACCTCTCAGGTCAGATTGGATCGGTTGTCGCCGCAGGCGTCATAATGGCGTTGCTGGGCGCCTGATGATTTACACTGTAAATGGATATCGCTTCAGTCAAATTCGATTCGCTTGAGTCAATCTTCGAGGACCTGCGCGCAGGCAAATGCGTGGTGTTTGTCGATGACGCCGACCGTGAAAACGAAGGCGACGTGATATGCGCGGCGGAACATGCCACGCTTCAGAACGTCAATTTCATGGCGACATATGCCAAAGGCCTGATCTGCATGCCTATGGAGAAGTCTCTCACGGAAAAGCTCGGACTAGAGCAGATGGTGGCGACGAACACCGACACCCACCAGACGGCGTTCACGGTCTCGATAGACCACAGGAGCACCACCACCGGCATTTCTGCTTGCGAGCGCTCCATCACGGCGCTCAAAGCCGTTGAGGACGACGCCAAGCCCGAAGACTTCCGTCGTCCCGGCCACATGTTCCCGCTCGAAGCGCGTCCGGGCGGCGTCCTGCAGCGCGCCGGCCATACCGAGGCCACGGTCGACCTGATGAAACTTGCTGGCCTCAAACCGTGTGGGCTCTGCTGCGAGATGATGAAGGACGACGGCAATATGTCGCGCCTCGCCGATGTGGTGGATTTCTGCAAAAAACACAACCTCAAGTTGGGCTCGGTGGCGGACATCATATCGTACCGGATGCGCTGCGAAACACTCGTGACCTGCGAAGAGGATGTCGATATGCCGACGAAGTACGGTCATTTCAGGTTGCGTATGTACAGCTCTCGAATAGACGACTTCCAGCACCTCGCACTTGTGATGGGCGACCTCTCCGATGGCGGTCCGCCGCTGGTGCGCGTCCACAGCGAATGTTTCACGGGCGATGTGCTGGGATCCGCCCGGTGCGATTGCGGCGACCAGCTCCATGCGGCAATGAAAGCCATAGCGGCGGAAGGGCGCGGCGTGTTGCTCTACATGCGCCAGGAGGGCAGGGGAATCGGCCTTAGAAACAAGCTCCACGCCTACCATCTCCAGGAGAACGGGCTGGACACGGTCGAGGCGAACATCGCGCTCGGCTTCGCCCCGGATTTACGCGACTACGGCATCGGAGCGCAGATACTCTCGGATCTCGGCATAAAGGACATGCGCCTTCTCACAAACAATCCTCAGAAAATCAAGGGCGTCGAAGGCTATGGCCTGAGGGTGGTGGAGCGCGTGCCAATTGTTGTCGAACCCGGAGAATGGAATTCCAAATACCTCAAGTCTAAAAAAGACAAAATGGGGCACATGTACTGAAGGCTGGCGCCTGTCAGTGGGATTTGATCCAAATGGACATAAAATTATTCGACGAAGCCTTTGCGTCACTCCCGGCTTTGATACGCGGGTCAAAGCCCTCTTGCGCCCTCATGCTTGGCTCCGGCTGGAGCGCTGCCGTGGAAGGCCTGAATGTGCTTGCGGAGGTGCCGTACACAGACGTGCCGAATTTTGGCGACGTCACTGTTATCGGGCATTCCGGGCGGCTGGCGTTGCTTGAATTGCCGTCTGGAGGCACGGCGATCGCCTTTTTCGGACGTCGTCATTGGTACGAAGGCGCGTCATGGGAGGCGATCGTCATGCCGGCCGAAATATCGCGCCGTCTTGGTGTGCCAACCTTCCTTATAACAAACGCTTCAGGCGGCATTCGCCGCAATCTCAACGTGGGCGATGTAGTGATCATTAAAGACCACATCCGCATGAACCACCTCTCGCCTCTCGCAGGACCGCACGTGGCAGAGTTCGGACCGCGTTTTCCAGATCAGACGCATGTGTACACCCCTGAACTTGTCGAAATGTTGAAGGCTGCAGGTAAAGAAGCGGGCTTCGACCTGACCACCGGAGTTTATGCTTTTTCCGCCGGCCCTTCTTACGAAACACCTGCAGAAATTCGAGCATACGAAATACTGGGTGCGGATCTCGTCGGGATGTCCACGGTGCCAGAGGCTATGTTCGCAAGCTCCTGCGGGATGAAAGTGGCGGGACTCGCCTTCGTCAGCAACATGGCTTCGGGCCTGGCCGGTGTGAACCTATCCGGTACCGACGTCATCGACTGCGCCGAACGCAACGCCGCCAAAATGTCCGCCGTCCTAAAGAACTTTCTTGCGAATATCTGAACGACATCCCCCGCATTCCTTTGTCGAATTGTCGTTTTCAGTGGCTTTTGCCACAGTTCTTTTGACCAAGCAATAGGGATGAATCTGATAGATGTGCCCCGAACAACAATACGAACCGCCGTTTAATATGACGACCTGCTAATTGAAGTTGCGGAGCAGGTCGGACGCGTTGCTGTTTCGGAAACGTTGTCAAAGAATCCACGGCTTAGGCGAGAGAGCCGTATTAAAACAATACATTCATCACTCGCAATCGAGCCTCGTTAGCCAATAGCCAGCGCAACACGCCCGCCGCCCGGCGGGAGCTGTGCAGACCCCTTCGTGTGAAGTGCGCCCATTATGGCACGGAGCCGCAGCTGCGCCATGCCCGGATTTTTCTTCGCCGTTGCTCAGCCCGTTCCGGCGAGGTGTGCTTCCATCTCCTCCCTCGGCGTCATCCAGCCCAGGC
>JALHHX010000136.1 GCA_022837245.1 Lentisphaerota bacterium | reverse complement strand
GCGTCATAGTCGCCTTGGGCGTAGGAGCAGGATATAACGGAGCCATCATCTCCGCGCGATTCAACAGGACGTCCGCGAAGCACCAGCGACACGCCCGGGGCATCGCCATCGTAGTACGTGTTGACGCTCACTGAGTTGCCGGGGTCGTCGATTGCCGCCGTCTGCGAACATGCGCGTATGGTGGTGGTTGAGAGGGTGGGCCAGCCATGTGAGTCCGCTCCGCTCTTGTACAAATACCACGTACGCCCAAGTACGGTCGCCACACCATGCCGTATCATGTAACGAACTTCGGTACGCGCTTTCCCCGCATCCTCCCATCTCCCGGAGTCGCCACTGTGCGGCGTGTAATCCGATTCAGTGGCGATGGCCGTAACTCCATATGCTGCCATATGCTCAACGTCCATAACAATGGAATTTGTCACCTCAAATGGAACTAACGAGCCGTCCAGCTGGTCTAGGCGCAATACTTCGCGCCCGGCGTCATCCCATGCCTGGAAGCTCCAGCCGCGGGAATCGCCCCAGACCATTTTCGGGCGTCCGTTGCGGTTGTGATGGATCGAATCGACCCAGTAAGACGCAAAATCCTCTATCAGCTCGCCATCATAACCGCGTTCAGCCTGATACACCTCCCTTAGCACGGCGTTATTGCCGGATCCCACTCGTTCGGATATGGTGATCGAACTCGAAACGACCCCGTTGGTGGCGTCTTTGACGACCCGTTCTTCGCGCAACATCCCTCCCGAGTTTTGATTGAGTGTGTTTTCCTGCGCGATTTGCGATGTGAAGCCCGATAGATAGTCGTGCGCCGTCCAGCTTCCGCCGTGGAGGAAGTATTCCACATCGCTCATCACATTATTGGCGCGGCTTATCTTGCGCATCCTGATACGGCTGGAAGCTCCTCCTGTATTGGTGATTTCCCATGTGTGTTCAAGCTCGCCGCCCACAGTCTTCGTCACCGTGAGCAGCACACCATTTTCTATATCCGCAATCTCAATGGTCCGGCCACGCCCATCACTGCAGACAACAGTCCTCACGTCCCCGCTGGTCGCATCGGACACGAGCGCGTCTGAACGTGATTCAATGTAAAACAAATCACGGGTCACAACCACCGGATATTCAGCACGGAACCACACAAAGCCGGAGACCTGCTCGTCACGAGGCATCCCAAGCGGGATGCGGAACTCCACGGAACCCAACCCGCCACCTTCAAGACCATCGCAGTTCCCGTCGGCGCAGCCTGTGGAGCAGCCTCCGCATTCATCAGTGCCGGAGAGCAGCTCGACGCCTCTCTCGACACAGCTCTCGCCGAGAAAATGGTAGGTGGAGCCATTCCAGATTTCAGCCCCTTCGAAAAAGACCTTGCCAACAACCTGTCCACCTTCTTTCAATTCCACTTCATGGGAGAACCAGCTTTCGAGCGACTCGTTTCCATACTCGATCCATGGGCTGCACGTGCACACCGATCCGCCGGACACGTCACGATACCAGTTTCGTCTCAGGCATCCGCTGTCGACTGGGTATTCATACACGGGCGAATAAATTGCCGTCTCCGGATCGAAGTTCAAATTCGGGGAGCATCCGCTGTGCGACCAGACGTCGAACATGATCATCGGCGTGAGCAGCAGCAGCAAATCCGCCCCGCCCGCGCCCCCCGGCGCGGACAAAGGCTGGATTGCGCCAGCCTGCGACATCGGAGCCGCCGGCGACCGCGGGATTTTGACTTCCGGCATCTCGTACACGCCTGGCGCGTCTGCTTTTATCCTGCCTCCTATAACGGGCGTGCCGTGCGGCGCGGGGTTTGGCTCGAAGACCAAACTGGGATCCCCGGGGAACGGCGCCCCCACGCCCGGCATTTCCTCCGCAGAGACGGGGGCGTCCTTCGGCCTGTTTGCTACGTCGAGGGAGACATCCACATATATCGGAACCCCGTTGCCCGCGAACGCGGTGCATTCCACGCCGTCCACAATGGCTTTGTGTGCACCTGAACTGGAAACATCCACTATCGGCGACCACTCCAACAGGTACAACGGTGTTGGCGCCCGCATGTTCAAATCCGTTTGCCGGATTTCGATTGTAACCGAGTGCGCGGTGCTCGAAAGAGGCAGGTGCAGACTGTCCGTGGCAGAATCGGAAACGGCACCCGACTGCCCGCCCGAGTCAATCCAATACACCGCCAAGCCTTCATGATCCCAGCCGCCGGCGCCGTCCGGCCGTGCCGAAAGATAATACTGCGTCCACCCGTTCTGCCGGTCTATCTCGAATTTCCGGCTGTATATGACTTCCGAGGGCGGTACAGCTATGGCCCAATCGGGAATGTCGTAAGAGCTGAAAATCTTCGTGGCCACCAGATTTATTTTGTTGGTATGCGGTTCCCATTCTGAGGGGTGGTTGAATAGATTTGGATCGCGCCCCCAGAAGATCTCGTCCCCATCGGACACGCCGTCGCCGTCGGTGTCGGGATTAAGCGGGTCTGTTCCCGACCATCCAATTTCCGCCATGTCGTTGAGCCCGTCATCATCAGTATCCCATTTTGTCGGGTCGGTGCCGTACATCAGCTCGATTCCGTCGGGGACAAGGTCGCCGTCGCTGTCCGCATTGGACGGGCCTGTGCCGTGTTCATACTCCCGGAGGTTGGTCAAACCGTCGCCGTCGTGGTCAAGGAGGGCGTCTGCGGGATCGAGCGGGTCGAGGCCGTGATAGCTCTCCCACCAGTCAGGCATGCCGTCGCCGTCGGTGTCCGCGGAAAGGTCGAAGGAGAAAAGGTTTTTGACTTGGCCGATGTTTGCAAGCGCGAAGTCGTTCGTCGCCGGGCCGCCCCAGGGGAGGCCGCCGGCGGCTGAGAGCTCGACGAGACGCATCCAGAACGGCTCCGCCGTGTTTTTAAGCTGCCCCAAGGTGGCCGGGACGAAGTCCGGGCCGCCGCCGAAGCCGTCCACAAGGGCGTCCACGCCCGGCCCCGCCCCGCCCTCTGGCGCGGCGGAATCGTCGAGCATGACGCGTGCCCGCGAGGCGATCCATTTCACCTGCCCCTGGGTGGCGGCGGCAAAGTCGTCGACCGCGTCTGCAGTGGTGACGCCATATTCAGCCCACCAGCCCGGCGCGCCGGCTTGCGGGGCCGCCGTTTCCGCCGTGTTGGTGAACGGGCCCATCGGCACGTCGCCCAGCGGTGCCACGAGGCACATGCCACCCTGGAAGGCGGCCCCGCCGGAGACGGACATGCTGCCGGAGACTTCCGCGTCCGCATCCAATGACAAGCCATAGGGCGAGCCGATCCGCCATGTGCGGACATCTCTGGTGTCCACCCTGTCAGCGGCGATGTCGGCGGCATGCAGACCGGATTGATTCGGCACCGCGGCGGCAAGCGCGATGGCCATAGCTGCCGTTGCTGTCAATCTTCTTTTCATCCCCTTTTTCTCCGTTTGCCTGAGTTGTGTCCGCAGAAATTCCAGCCGGGCGTCACGGCGCGTTGGTGTACGAACCGCAGGACAAATCCCCCAGCGGCAGCATGTACGTGACACCGCCCTTGAACGACGCCCCGCCGGAAACGGAAAAGCTGCCGCCCACGACAAGATTTGTGGCGACCTCCACGCCGCGGTGGCGCAGAAGCCCGATGGAGTGCAGGTTGCCTATCTCGGCGGCCGGGAGCGCCCGGTCGTATATCTGCACTTCATCAAGCATGCCGCTCCATGCCTTGCGCTGATAGGAGTCTCCGCTGAAGGAATTGCCGACGCAAAGCGCGGACGTGCTGGTGACGGAAATCATATTGGTGATGTTCCCAGTCTTGACGCCGTCAACCCAGAACTGCCCGCTGTTCCCATCGCGCACAACCGCGACGTGGTGCCACTGGCCGTCCCTGTAGTCTTTAGAGGAATCGCCCATGCCGCGCGCGACTCCCCCTTCCTGCAGAAGAACCCCGATGCTTCCATCCGTGGTCCGGTTCAACTTAAGATACCAGTCATGGTACCAGCTTGTCATGTCGAGCATCTTGTGCCCGTATTGCGGCCCGGTGTCGCCACCGCCGTCATGCAGAAACCAGATGCTGACAGAGTACTGGTTCCATGTGGGGAAGTTGGGCTCCATCCCGACGGAAATGCTGTCCCCGTGGCCGTCGAACGACATTGCGCCCCCATGGAACCTCCCGCTGGAGCTCCAAACGGCGCCGGTGACGGCGCCGTCGAAGCCGCTTGCGGAATAGTCCACGGCAACCTGCCCGCTGGACTCTTCGAATGGATAGTACAGCACAGCGTCCGGCTCGCCGCCCGGGGGCAGCGAAAGAACCGGCGTCCGCACTTCCCCGGCCTCCACGGCGTCCGCCCTGATGACGGAGGCGCGCGCGTCCGGCGCGGCGACTGCGACAAGAAACATTGAAATTAATACTGTCGATTTCATTGATTCTCCTTTTCCCTGTGTTTCCCGCATCACATAGTTCCCGACACAGTTGAAACAATGCCCGTTGGCGCGTGCACCGCGGGTTCGTAAAAAACGGGTTCGGACGGGGAGGCGGCAGGCCCCACGGCAATCTCCGGTCCGGCAAACGAAACGCCGCCCAGGACACGGACAACCAGGTTTCCGCCACGCACGTCCAGCCCTCCGCTGTATTCGCCGCCATGCAGCACAACCATGGCCACTCGTTCGGGAATGGTCTCCAGGGTCGGCCGCAACTGCGGCGGCCCGCCGCCGGTCTCCTCCGCTTCGATTAAAACTCTGCTGTGTGATAAATCAGGAACGGCAACGGTTGACTGCGAATTGGTTTGTGAAAAGCTGGCGGACAGATCAAGTGGGATCAAAGCAGAGCTGGCCGCGGGAACGGCTTCCACCTCCCCGCCAACGCCGTCCAGAGGCGTCGAAAACCCGGTGGCGCTCTCTAAAACCTCCCCGGGGACGCCGTCCGGATCGCCGTCGAGAAATATTACCGGCGGCGCGGCGTGCAAAGTCAGCGATATTTCCACAAGGGACGGATCGTAATCGCATGCGGAAAACCCGGCTGGCATGCCGTTGGTGGCGAGGAGCAGCAGCGGCCAGTATGCCGTGTAATCCGGTGGAGCCTGAACGCGCGCGACGCATGTCCCGTCGATGGTCTCAACTGCGGCGGCCCCGTCGGCCGTGTCCTCCCGCACCACCAGCTCCAGCCCGTCTGGAGCCGCGCCGAGCGCGGCTCCCATCGCATCCGAGAACTCCGTTCCGTCCGGGATGAAAACAAAATCGCCTTTTTGGACACGCGAAGCGTGCCGCGCCGGGAGCGTGTCCATCTGCGCCTCGAAGAGGGCGTCCCGGAAATCCACGGCGGACGACATGGTCCCGGCATCCGGGATGCCTCCGTGCGAAGCGCGCAAACCCCAGGCCACCACGGCGATGGCGGCCAGCGTTGGCAAGCATAAGCCTTCACGGTTCATTTTGCGTCCTCATTCGTTTGGGTTGGTTCCGTGCACGTCCTCCAACCGGGGGCAAGATGACTCCCTCTTTCGACCCACCGGCCGGCGCAAAGACGTTTATACAACATTTCAGCGGACTTTGCAAGCATTGTTTTCACATTTTTTGAAAAAGGTGAGCGGACAAAGTGAATGCGACCCCCCGGGGCGGAGGGGGAGGCATTCAGTTTGTAGATGCAGCCAGTTGCATTCAACCCGCCCGAAAAGGGCGGGTTGCATTTGCCTTGCCTAGGCGGAAGCGGCGGGGAAAGATTTTTCCATCAGTTGCCGATCGGCTTCCAGCGCCCACCCCCTAGGGGGTGGTGGCATTTACTTAACCCAGCGGCGGCGGTATGCTTTCCCCGCATCCCTGTCAACTCCGACAGGGGAAACAACGGAAAGAAACAATGACCAAAGGAAAGAAACACATGTCGCCCGCAGACCGGGCGACATTCGAGGCGGGGCTTCGCATGGGCAAGTCCCT
>JALHHX010000135.1:10492-13470 GCA_022837245.1 Lentisphaerota bacterium | reverse complement strand
CCTGCCTCTCTGTGCCATAATGGGCGCACTTCACACGAAGGGGGCTGCACGGCTCCCGCCGGGGGGCGGGCGTGTTGCGCTGACTATTGGCTAACGTGCTTGAAAAATCTGCTGCGTATTCTGATAAATCAACTTCATTGGCCGCAATTGAAAAAACAGCCAAGCCAACAAACATCATGATTTTAAACGTTTTCATGTGCGGCTATTATGTTGACATTTGGGCTTGTAGTGTCAAAACACACCCTTGCAGGAGCGAAACACCACCCATCGAACAATCGATATTAGAGCAAATTTCGAATTTCCATGCAAGCATTAAAACTCATCTTCAGACAAAAAGATAAAACAAAGACAATTTAGGCTGAAACGATTTACATCCTACAGACATTACACATCAATCAAACAACACCAGAAAGCGTATACAGTTTGCAAAATCCCCGTAAAGCTCAGCTTTTGATAGCCGGAACAACAAAAAACAGAGTATGGCGCGACAATTTGTGGAACAAGGCGAGTTCAAGGAGGACAACAATACGGATAAAGTCAAACCAAATTCTAGCCAAATCAAAATGACATCTAGACGTTCACCCCTTCCTTCTGCTAGAATACGCCGGCAAGTAACAAGGAGTAACGTCCTTCCCGGACGGATAGAGATTTATGGACACTACAATGTTTCAAATGCTTCAGACCGTTTTGGGAGGTCTTGGGATTTTCTTGCTAGGAATGCGTTTCATGTCCGATGGCATGCAGGCTCTTGCCGGCAGTAAACTGACCAAACTCGTCAGTGTCGCCACAGGCACAAAATTCCGGGCCATACTTGTGGGTACTGTTGTCACATTCCTGTTGCAGTCAAGCTCCGCGAGCACAGTCATGGTCGTGGGCTTCGTAAACAGCGGGATAATGACGCTTATGCAGGCCATCGGCGTTATATTCGGCGCCAATATAGGGACGACGATTACCCTTTGGTCCCTGACTCTGCCAATCGCCGACTACGGAGCGATGATTATCGGGATCGCAGTGTTTTTCCACATTTTCGCAAAAAAGGACGTCGTCCGTCACAGCGCCATGGCTGTGATGGGGCTTGGCATGCTGTTCTTCGGCATGGAGCTTATGTCAAACGGCTTCGACCCCCTTCGCGACGACCCCGAAATTAAAAGCGCGATCGCGCGGTTCGACGCAACCAGCCTCTTCGGCTTTATGCAGGCGGTTATAGCAAGCACAGTGATAACCGCTGTCGTACAGTCCTCCGCAGCCGTCATTGGCATAACCATCGGACTGGCGGTTGCAGGCCTGGTGGACTTCCCCACTTCCGTTGCAGTCATCATGGGCTCCAATATCGGCACGTGCGGAACGACTGTGATCGCATGCATAGGCACTTCCCGCAACGCTGTGCGCGCTGCCCTAGCCCACATGATGTTCAACATACTGGGAGTTGTAGTCGTAACCGCAATCCACGGCCCGTTCGTGGACTTCAGCGAACGCGCCGTGCGCTGGATTACGCAAAACCCATCTGACGGTCTCAACTACACCTTGGCCATTGCCTGGACGCATACCGCATTCAACATCCTCAGCACCGTCGTCATGTACCCGTTCATGGGCTGGTTGGAACGGCTGGTCACATTCATGTTGCCAATCCGCAAGGAAGAGGAAAAAACGAAGCAGTACAAGCCACAGTACCTCGATCGCAACCTCCTTAACCAAGCCACCATCGCGCTCGACCAGGCAAAAAAAGAAATTGCAGTCATGGGCAACACCTGCCTCCAGATGTTGGAGGATCTGCACACTATTATCGGGTCGGGCGATCGGAACGAGTTCATGGAGGAAGGGATTTTCACCGCCGAAAACAACCTTGACGTGGCACAGAAGGAAATCGCCGAATACGTCACATCCATCTTGCAGGGCAACGTCACCCACGCGACGGGAACCGAGGCGCGCCGGCTGATCAAACAGGCGGACGAATTCGAGTCGGTCAGCGACCACGCTCGCAACGTCCTGAAGGCGTTCCTTAAAATCCGCAACGCCGGTGAAACACTCACCGACGAAGCCACTGCCGAGGAACAGGATCTCTGCATCAAGGTCAAGGCATATTGCGTGGATGTCATGGACATTATCACAAAGGGCGATAAGAATCGCGTGGACTGGGCGCGCGAACGCAGCAGGGAGATCGACGCCAATGCAAAACAATACCGAGACTGCCACATGAAGCGCCTCGCCGTCTCGTGCCTGTCCCCGGTCAAGGGCCTCGTCTATTCCGACATGCTAAACGGCTTCCGCCGCGCAAACGACCACCTCCTGAACGTGGCTGAAACACTCGTCGATTAGAATTCCGCCATCACGGCGTCCGCCACTTCCATCCCGCGGCTCGTCAGCGAATACGCGCCAGACGCCAGCCGTCGGACCACTCCCACCTTCTCAAGCCGCCGGAATATCTCCAACCTCTCGCCCCCGAGCTTCGTGGCAGAGTCCACACTCTGACCCTCGGCGAGACGCAACCCCGTGACGAAGCGCTCAAGTTCGTCGTCGCGTTCCGAAAGCTGCTCAACCTCCGCTGGCGGCAGCATCCCTGCCACAAGTGCCCCACGCCATGAGCTAAGGCAAGAGCAGTTCACACGTCTCATCAACCCCATTCGGGAAGCCGCCGCCGGACCTACGCCAACGTAGTCCTGTCCACGCCAAACCGCCAAATTGTGGCGGCATTCATACCCTGACACCGCGTAGTTGGAGATTTCGTAGCGGTGAAATCCGGCGTGGCAGAGTGCGGACTCCGCCAGCGCCAGCTGCCCGAGCGATTCTTCGTCAGGGACAGGCGCGATAGCGCCCGCCGGCATGCCCCGCGCGAAATTGGTGCCAGGCTCGACCGAAAGCGAATACACAGACACGTGCTTCGGACAAAGCTCCAGAGCCGCCTCCACAGAACGGCGCAGCGAATCCGCCCCAAAGCCCGGCACGGCGGCGATCAGGTCGAGCCCTATGTTGTCAATTCC
>JALHHX010000135.1:0-10414 GCA_022837245.1 Lentisphaerota bacterium | reverse complement strand
GGCTCGATGACGGCGGCCCAGGAATCCAAGGCAGGCGTCGTCGAACGACTGCGCGCCGATGCTCACGCGGTTTACACCGCTAGCCGCAATGGCGTCGGCAAGACTGGAAGTGACGTCCCCTGGATTCACCTCCAACGATATTTCCGCTCCGGGCGCGGGCGACGGCAAAACCGAGAATAAACCGCGAATGCCCCGCTCGCCTAGAAGCGACGGCGTCCCGCCTCCGATATACACCGTGTGCGGCGCGGCGCAGGCGAAACCGCGCAGCTCAATCTCGCGGCCGACGAGCGCCGGGTAGGAACTGATGGAATCGTCCGCGGGAACCGAATAGAACGCACAATAATTGCACTTGGAGACGCAGTATGGCACGTGGACGTAGAGGTTCATTGTTTCAGCGACGGAGATTCGTTGCGGATCTGCTCCTCTATAAGCTTGATTGTCGCCATGTCGGGCTTCATTGTCCCGTCCTTGAGCGCCCAAAGCAGAAAATGCAAAATCTGTCTCCGGCCGACAAGAACCGATTCGTTGCGCAGATCGGAAAAACATGCGAGGAATTCCTTGTATGCCGCCTCGGGCATTTTGCCGCGCATGGATTCGATCTCGTCGACGACAGCAGCCGAGCGCCGCATGTTGGCTTCTTTCTCGCGTATCAGACGGCGGATGTTCGCGGGATCGCGGCTCATCCGCTTCTCCCAGTTGGGAACCGTCGGTCCGTAACGGAGAATGCAGTAGTACATGCGCTCAAGTGTCTCGCCTGTGATCTGAATGCCGCGGAAGTTGTTGGTGTTCTCGCGTATCTGCTCGCTTTCGAAGAGGAGCCCGGTCATGCGCGCCGGCAACTTCTTTCCGTGACGGCGCCTCAGCGCGGCATCCAGCACGCGCGTCAAATCGGCGTCGGGGTCTTTCATTAGCGCCGCTATTATGTCAAAGTGAAGCAGAGTGAGGCGGTTGTAAGATTCGTCGAGCGTGCCGATGAGCGGACGCGAGCCGCCGTCGTGGCAGCCCTTGCCGTGGTGGTTGTCCTTGTAGCCCCATGCGCACGGGATGCCGGCGATGCCGTTGGCGCCCTTTGAACGCGCGAGTCGCGCCATGCGCTGGAACTGCGCGGGGAGCATGTGGAACGCACCTGGGTGGTGGTTCGTATTCTCCCATGAGAGCTCGATGACCGTCGGGTGGTGCTTCGCATGCAACCCGATGTACGGGTTAAGTGGGAGGTTGATCGAGATGTCGCCCCACGTGCCCTTTGTTATGTAGCCCATGTCTTCGTCGCGCTGCAGTTTGAGGTACTCAGGCAGGTCGCGCGAGGCGACGTAGTGCATGCCCTCGGGTTTGAACGCTTTGACGTAACCTTCGAGCCAGTCCTCGTTCTGGCCTTCCCCGAAGATGAGCCGCCGCTCTTTGTTTTTCCAACCGCCGTCGTCGTTCTCGTTGAGACCCCACATGCGGTGGAAAAACTGTGTCTTCGGATTGCCGCGCCGGACGCCATCGCGCACGGCGTCCGAGACCCACTTGATCATCTGAGGAAACGGGATGTCGCGGCATAGCTCGCAACGGTGGTTGATGCGTGTTCCGGAAAGGCATTCGTTAAGGCAAAAGGCGTAGCCGTCCACGCCATCGGCGGCGGTTACGATCTCTGCCACTTTTTCGCTGATTATCTCACGAACCCGCGGATCTGACGGGCATGGCGCGCGGTTGCGCGCCACGGCTGGGCTTGCGTTCCGGTATTCCTTTACTTCCGGCTGGTAAATCTCGGGGTAGACTTCACGGAATTCCTCAGGCAGGCTAACCTCGTAGCTGTGCACCATTGCCTTGAGCCCGAGTTCGTGCGCGTGGTCAACGCCCCTCCGCAGCAAGTCCAACTCTTCCTTGACAACAGCCGCGCTGTCGCGTTTGCGGAGCGCCGCGACACGCTTGTCCGCTGAATAGAAAATCGGAAAGTCGTTGCGGCGGTGTCCGTAGGTGTAGACGACCCCCCAGTTGCACCCAATTTCGCTTGCTTTTATGCGCTGCTCCGGCGTGCTCGCCCAGAGCATCCGGATATCAAACGCCTTCGATCCTTTTTCCATTTTATCTTTCTCCTTTTCGCGCTGCTTCCGGCAGCGGATAATTTATAACGCCAAAATAAACAGCCCGCACCGCCAGCTCGTCGGTATCAAGCTTGGACGCCCCCTCGCGCCATTTGGCCGCGGAAGCCTCGTCAGGAAAGCCAAGTGCATCCGCGGGAAGAGCCATAAGCTCACGCATGCGGGCAACCTTCGCCTCGGCGTAGCGACGCTGGCCTGCGCCGCCGTCGTGGCACTCGGCGGCGGAAAGCAATTTTCCATCGTCACCCTTCGCCACGAAAAGGTTGGTGGCATCAACCATCGCCCATTTGCCATCGGCATAAAATTCCGCCACCGTATGGTTCTGACCAAACAGGTGTATCATGCGCGCCTGCATCCCGGAAACTTGGCATAGGCGTATGAAGACGCGTGCCTGCTCGTTGCACCATCCCGTTCCAGATGCCAGAAGATCCTCGTCTTCAAGATTGCGGTTCGGAGGAACTCTTTCGCCCATCGGTGGCATAGTCGGGTGACGGCAC
This sequence comes from Lentisphaerota bacterium, assembly GCA_022837245.1. Taxonomy (GTDB): domain Bacteria; phylum Verrucomicrobiota; class Kiritimatiellia; order RFP12; family UBA3636; genus JAAZFF01. The sequence goes on along the minus strand of JALHHX010000135.1, from coordinate 7,833 downwards.
GACGTGAACAGCGCGTTCATGAGTAGCGAGACGCCCTTCTCTGTGTCCGTCTTGAGTCCAGCCGTGTATTTGGCGGCGAGCGCCTCGTAGCCCGGCAGGGTTCCTTTTTTATAGCGAACTTCAAGTGGCGTGTACTCTGAATAAAGATATTTCGCGGTTTCGGGTCTGTACCAGATGAAGTGGTTCGCCTGGTACCGGTCGATGCCGGCGGTTCCACTTGAGTACAGGCCTTTTTTCGGACGGTATGCCTCTGGCGCGCCGTTGATGCCCATGAATGGTTTGACCCATTCGGGGGTTTCGACGTGAGCCCAATCGGGGCAATCGGGCGGGTTGCGCTCGGGCGCGTTGAGATCTAACTTCAGCTGTTCGGAGGCGTTAGTGTTAGACCAATTGGATTGTGATGTCATTTTTTGGCTCCCATCTTCAAGTTCCTGTCCGTGGCAGAGTCCGCACCCCGCCACCATCACGGCTGCCAGAAAGGTGAAACATGGCGTTCCGGTGGCGTGGGCGGGGATCATGAGTTACATTTCGTATGCGGGGTTGCCGGTGCCGTCGTCCTTCGTGGCTGCTTCCGCTCCCCCGCCGCCGGCGCGGTAGATCATGACGGGCATCATGATGCCGCCGGTGCCGAGTTCCGCGAGGCCGCCTGCTGAGACGCGCACTGCGAGCACGTTATCGCCGGGCTTGAGGTGCTTGGCAATATCTGTGTATTCCGCCGGGCGGGCGAACCCCCTCTTTTCTCCGAGCGGGGCACCGTTCAGATAGACGTCCACATTCTCGTCAAAGCCGCCGAACCATAGGCGAAGGTCGCCCGAGATGTCGGTCGGCGCGGTGAACGTCGTGCGGTACCACGCGTCCTTGAGGTAGTATTCGAGCCCCTGGTCGCTCCAGCTTTTGGAGAAAGTCGCGAGGTTGGTCCATGAACCCGTGTCGTATTCAGGCTTGAACCAGCCTTCTTTCACGCCTACGAGCGATTCGTCCTTTGCGAACTGCCAGACATCGGGCAGTTTTACGAGGATCTTGCCGCCGTCGTTTAGCACTTTCGCCCCGCCGACGACCGTGCGTCCCACGAAAGATTCGTAGTACTGGCTGTAAGCGTAGCGTTCATGGAACCACGATGGCGGCTCCGTTATGGCGGCCTTTTCGGCGACGAACGCCTTCAAGGTTTCGCGTGTGCGATCTGCGCGCTGGAATTCGAACGAACCGATGTCGTTCCAGATCGACATGAACATTTCCGCGCAGCGTAGACCGGCGTCGGCCATTTCTACGGCCTTCTTCTCGCGTGCGTCGCCAGCCAGCTTGCGGGCTCTTTCGATGTCGGCGCGGCAGGCTTTGAGCAGCTCGGGTGTCCAGACATGGTGCTGCCCATAAGAAGAGCCGGTGTGCGCCGGAGTGGTGGCGTAAGCTTGGTCGATGCGCGTCCAGTAGTCGCGCATGGGCGCGGCGGCCTTGCCGTAGAAGCCGTTGTAGAAGCGCTCCATCTCCTCGTCTACGTTGATATCCGTGGTCCAGAGCATGCGCAGGCTGAGATAATGGTGGGGCGCGTGCGTTGTCCAGTGGTCCATCGACTCCAAAGTCCACGCGAGTTCGGAGATGTCGGCTTCCTTGACGGTTTCGATCAGGCGCTTGTAGTAGTCGATCTTGGAAAACGGAAGCAGGGAGTCCGCGAGGTTGTAGTTGTAAGGGTAGAAGCCGAGTTTGCCGTTCGAGCTCTTGGACCAAGATAGAATTTCGTCCTTAAAGATCTGTGCTTCAGGGCAGATCGGGTTGCCAGGCCCATGGATACGGCAGCGACGGATCGGAGCCATTTTCGGGAAGACGCGCGGATTGAGGCTCTTGATCTTGACGAGCGGGCGCGAATATTCGCTGTACACCAGTATGCCGAGATCCTTGTTCGGGAATTTGATGTCCGCTATATCTGACGCGAATTTGAAGACGCTGTCTGAATAACAGGGCAGACCCGTCGTGTACTCCACGTAACCTGGAGTGTGAAGCTTGGCGCATTCGGAGCATTCACATAGACCGCCGCCGTCATTCGGCCCGGCTGCAAAGACTGTCTGTCCGGGGTTCTCGGCCATAGCGCGCTCCAGAGTCTCGGCAGCCAAGCGGATCGTCTCGGGGTTAGAAGTGCAGAGTTGCTTCGGGTCGCGTTTGCCGCGGCGGATTGCGAAGAGTTCGGGTTTGGTCTCGAAGAGTTTCTTGTCTACAAGTCCACCCCAGGCATGACTCCACGATCCACACTCAACATATCCCTTGTTGCGACGGCGCCATGGCTCCAGTGGAGCCTCACCGCCGGTGGAGCGGTTGCCCGCACCTCCGAACCAGAAGCGGCGGTTGATGGAATCGCTCACTTCGGCACGATCATAATCGTCTGGAACCGCGATGTCCGCCATGCGCGGGATAACTTCGCCGACGTCGCCAGGCGTGTACCAGCCGCAACCCCATGTTTCAAGCAAGTCGAAAGCGCCGTGATAGACGCCCTGAGGCGATTCCCCGGAGATTCCAAGGATGCCGTTTTTCACGGCAACTCGAAATCCGTCGCGGGCACGCGATTTCAGCGTCATAGGCAAACCCTGCCGGCTGGCCAGCTCGCCGAACACTATTGCTGGTGCCTTGATTTCGGGCTTCTCGCCCGGCTTTACAGCGTTGAGTACGAGATCAGCGCCGGACATCTTTTTAATCACCTCTGCGAACTCGAGAGCTGCTGCCTGCTCAGTTGGCCACTTGGCGTCAGCCGCCGCCTCTATGTACCATACTGACGCAACAGGTTTTCCTCCTTTTACAATGTCCATCGCCCGAACGGTGCCGGACGCTGTCACGAATGCCGCAACTCCAGCGATTATAGCAACTTTTCTTGTCATTGGCATGCCTTTGTTTTTTGACTTTTGACTCTACAGCTGTGAGACACACCTCACAGGTCGGCTTCATTTTAGCATTTACGTCTAAGGAAAAGCTTCCTGCTTTTTAAGGCAAAATATCCTGTTTCTTAACATTTTGGGGGACACTCCCGATCGTTAGCCTCCCCAGATATTCGAGGTGGTAGCCATAGCGCCACATGATCTCATCCTCCACGCTGGCCGGCGGATATGTGCGGCTGAAAAGCCCGCGCGTGGTAGTGACCAGCCCAAGGAGGCGTTTGTGGAGTTCGGAAGCGCGTTCCCGCAGATTCCCGGCAAGCGCGGACAGCAGAAATTCGGCGTAGAAGTCCTGGAGTTCGACGCCCTCGATCCAGAAATCCACAAGGTCGCCGTTGCGTTCCGCTTCCGAGCGGCAACGGTTGAAAGCCTTAAGCGCCTCCGCATAGCCCGCGCGGAGGCCGTCGAGGAACGCCTTCACCTCGGCGGCGGAACCCATGGACTGAACCATATCGGCAATATCTTTCTCCAAACGGTCGGCACCTTCCTCCAGCCAGACCAGGCGCTGGCGCCACTGGCCGGCGCGTCCGATCGGGAGCACTCCCTTCTCCGCCTGCCTGGCGGCGGCAGCGAAAGCGGGCATGGCAACGCCGAAGACCTCCTCAGTCCACGCATCGTGCGCGGCTTCGACCGTGTCGCCGGGAAGTCCGCGCGATGCCAGGACGGCGGCGAAAGTGGCCGACATGTTGGTCTCCGGATGGTTGTGTCGTATCGCCCATGAAGTGACGAGCGTGCCCGACGCCTCCTCGATCCCCTTCCGCGCGAGGCAATGGCAATTGGGCACATGGCGGCTAACCTTGGGCACCCCCGTTTGATCCCCTGCGCAACGGTTGGCTGATGCCGTGACGACATCCAAGCCTGCGGCCTTCATTTCCTCGGTTTTTTGGAGAGATGGCGAATCGCCGTCAATAATGGAATAGTCCCAGTGGACCATTACAACGTCTTTTGGTATCTCCGGCAGAATGCCCGCCCCGCCGTACTTGAAGACCATGTCGTGCCAAAGCATGGGGCGGAGGCCTCGGCTGCGGACATGCTCAAAGACTGGCAGCATGTGCTTGAGGTACAGCTCTCCGCGGCGTTCCCGCCATGACTCAAGGCGCCCGCCAGCCGCGAGCTCGGCCGTTTCGTCGCCGCCTACATGGAAAAACTTTTCCGGCTGGAAAACATCGATAGCCTCTTGGACGAGTTCGAGCACGAACGGTACAGATCCGGGGTTGGTGACATCAACATGGTGCCGCAACCCCGCCTCCTCCCGCAGGTGCGCATAAGCCGGCTTGTTCAAAGCAAATTCGAGGTGGCCGAGTGTTTGCACAAGCGGGACAACGTCAATTCCGATGTCCCTGCACGACCGTGCCCACTCGCGCCACTGCCCGTGTGTGGGGGAGTCGGAGTGCGCGAGCGAGGGATGGCGCGAGAAGCGGAACTTATCCTCAATCTCGAGCACGACGCTGTTGAAGCCCCACTGCTTTAGCCGCCGCATGAACTCAAGAAGATAGTCAAGCCGCCACATGGCGCGTTTCAGATCGATGTGGTAGGCGAACATGGTGGAGGGTTGTGTTGTGTTCATTTTCACAATCAAACAGCCGTCCCTGGGGATTCGGGTTCGGCGGGGAATTAAATTCCGAGCAGCCCGCTGAACTCCGCCCAGACATCCCTGGCGCGGTACTGGGCGAGGCGCTTGCGCTGGCGATCCAGCACGGCCTCCTTCAATTCAGGCGAATGCAGGACCCGCCCCATAGTCTCGGCGATGGTGGCGCTGTCGGCGTTCTCGAAGAGCACCCCGGCTCCGTCAAGCGTTTCGGGGATCGCCGCCGCCGAGTTGGCGAAAATGGGAACATCCCATGCCATCGCCTCTATAAGCGGCGCGCAGAACCCCTCGTGGTCGCTCATGCAAAGGAATGCGCTGGCCGTGGCATAACATGCGTTAAGCTCCGCTGCCTTCAGATATTCCGTGAAGACCACGTTCTTGGCGTCGAGGCTGTAGGCCACGCCCAGCAGCATGGACTTGTAGGACTCCTGGCCGCTCGAAGATCCTGCAAGAACTAGTCTGCAGTTGGGGTTTACGTATAATTGGTAGTAGCTGAAAACTTCGATCAGTTTATCGAAGCGCTTGTTGGGGACGACGCGCCCAACGAATAAAATGTTCTCCCGCCCATCGCGCGTGAGTTTCTGCTTCATTCCCGCGGAGACTTCGCCATGACCAAATTCTGCGTCGATGGCAAGCGGAAACACCTTCACGTCTCTGTAGCCTAGCCCGACCAGTTCGGATGCGTTGTAAGCGCTGACCGCGAGGTTTACTTCGGCTGTGCTTGCCATCGAGGTCAACTTTTTCCGGCCTTCTTCCAGCACCTGGGCTAAAGCAGGATTGAGACGTTCAAAAAAATGCGGTGGCGTAATGTTGTGGTAGAGTATCGCCTTGCGGCAATCCAGCGACTCGAAGATCACGTTCGACCTGTTGCCTATGGAGAGATGCAGCAGCGCCATGTCGTCAGCCTTGATTACGGCGGCGAGTCCGTCTATGTCGTGCACTTGGCTTCCGATCTTGTGCGCGGTGCTCTCAGTGGGGCAGTAGATATGCGATTCATGGCCGTTGCGTTCGGCGAGCGATTTAAGCAAAACCGCCTCATTGCTTATAGCGTCGCCCGCCCTGAAGCCTGAAACCAATTGATATATCTTGGTGCCTGCCATTTTGCCGTGTCGTCCCCAGTGCGTGCTCTATTTCACCGAATCCGGATCGACGCCTGCATTGCGTAATTTAGCCCCGACTTTTTCGTTCGGGAAGATTTGATAGCTTTTAATCCACCACGGCACTCCCGCCGTGACACCGCCCGTTGCCGCAAAGATATCTCCGATGTGGTCGTACGGCTCGTGATGCCAATCATTTGCATTTGCCACCGCTTTCATCATGCTTGAAGTGGCGCCGGCATAATCGCCTCTTTTGTAAAGCACCCAACCAAGCGTGTCGAGAAATGCGGGCTCATCGGGCTCCACGTTCATCACCGAGTCTATTAAATCAAGCGCCCGGTCAAGATCCCTGCCCTCAAGAGCCAGCATGTACGCAATGACGTTCTTGAGCCCCACGTCTTCGGGATCTGCCGCCAACGCGCGCTCGAGAACCTCGAATCCCTCGTCTTTTTGGCCAAGATCGTAGAGCAGCATCCCCTTGAGTTCGAAGTGCTCCGAAGGCGGAACCTTGTCGGGGAAATTCTCTGCAAGCGCCTTCTCGGCCTTTTCAAATTCTGCCCAGCCGCGCTCCGGCTTCATGAAATACTGGAGCATAGTAGCTTTTGCAAGCGCAAAAACATAATCAAGCCTCGGATCGTGCTCGTGCTTATCAAGCCGTTGCAGCGTCTCATCCAGCTTTTTGTACTCAGGCAATCTTACCGACCGCGGATTGAGCAAAATCAGAGGCGATGCATTCAGCGGGTCCTCCAGCATGCCCCGCGTTATAAGCTCCATCGCAACTTTTTCATCGGACCTAGACTTCATCAACAATGAATACCCGGCCATTACATAAAGTTCACTTCTCTGCTTGTCCTCGACAGCGGCTTCCAGTGCCTTATCGAGCAGACGCGTTACAAGCTCCGTTCCGTTCGTCTGCGCAGCCGCATGGCGGCACGCCGCTCCAAGCACCGACGCGAAATCTTCGAAGTTTCCCGAAGGTGGCTTGAACCCAAATTCTTTCGCCATACCAGTCAGATCGGAAAACGCATCGAAAAACAACTCGGTTTTTTTCATCTCTGAAAAACCGGCCACGCGCATAGCATGCACTTGATAGCGGCCAGAAAGCCGGCTGGTCATAAGTTCTGTATCGGAAAACTTCAGCAATACGTCGCTACACTTGATAAACGCCTCCGCGAACTTGTTTGCTTTCGCGAAAATAAATGCGCCAGCCCAAGCGTCCACATCGTTTCTTTTCAACTCCGCCAAGCTTATCATTTCAGACATGGCGGCCTCGTTGTCGTTCAGCGCGACGAGCAGTTTTAAAAGCTCAGACCTGGGCTCGAGACTCGAAGGATCCGCCGAAACAGCCCTGCGGTAAAGGTCGACAGCCGTGCGGTAATCATCCTCAGTTTTCGCCCCTTCGGCAACAGCCATACCTTCGGCATAAAACGCCAATGCCGCCGCCCCGTTGGTGGAGACGGCGGAACTCTGCATTTCGCCTATTTCCGGATCCGACGCCCCTGCGGCACATGATCCGTATGAGAGGAGTAGAAGCACCCCAGCAGCAACTGCATGTAACCTGGTGCCCACGACAACCCCGCCCTACTTGTTCTTGTGGCGGTTGAGCTTCAAGCGTTTGTCGTGCTTGTGCTTTGACATCTTAGCACGGCGCTTCTTCTTAATAGATCCCACGTGGGTTTCTCCTCTAGTTTGTTAATGACACACCGACAAAAAAGACTCACAGCCGGTTTTTACCGGCCTCCATCGGCTAATTAATTCCTGATGGCGCGTACTTTACTCAAAACCTGCGGGAAAGTCCAGTAAAAAGTAATACCCCGATAATACGCCGATAATAAAGTTATAACACGATATTTCTTGAAACCACAGTTCTAAATAGTGTAGTATTCAACCGATGTCCGAAACTAAGGACTTTTTGCGGAGGGGTGGCGGAGTGGCCGAACGCGGCGGTCTTGAAAACCGTTGAGGCGCAAGCTTCCGGGGGTTCGAATCCCTCCCCCTCCGCCAAGTTTTACATTCAGCGAAATTGAAAGATGTTGCCTCGGCGCAAAGCGCCGAGGCTTCCAGCCTTGATTTTTCGAAATGTGATTCTTGGCGGTGTTTTTTGAACGAAGTTCGAACATTTTTTGAGCAAAACCCTGAAAACTAATTTGGACTCGGCGGGGCAAACTATTTTTCTGGGGGAATGGAATTGCCCCGCCTCGGCTTTCTTCCCGCCCGCAGGAGGGGTCTGGGG
>JALHHX010000134.1 GCA_022837245.1 Lentisphaerota bacterium | reverse complement strand
CAGATCAAGATAGCTGCCGAAGCTGTGTCCAAGACTGGAGCCCGTCGCGATACGCCAGTCGCCAACAGCCTCCACAGGAACATCAAGATGCAGCGTGTAATTGATGACGACCATGCTCGAAGGGAAGGCCACGCCGTTGGTGCCGCGAACCGCCATGAACGAGTTCTCCGATCCAGCGACCTCGAACCGGGAGAGATCCCAGTCCGTCATGACGGTGTCGGATACGATCCCCAAAGCACCGCCGTTGGTGATGACGATGCGGCTGAAGTCATCTAGGTTCACGGCGGGATTATGGGAGCATGGATCCAAGTTCCGCCTTCGAGCGCCACGCCCCCGGTGCCCTCCAAACCAGCGCTGCCGTTGACGACAGCGCTGGGCAGCGCCCCGGCAATTAAATTGCCGGCGGGGCTGAAGGAATAGCTGTTCGCGGTTGAAATATCCACAGTGCCCACCTCTCCCGCGGCGGTGGGCGCGGACATTGGAAACTGCATGCAGAAAATTGGTGAAACCCAACTCAATTTGTTTCTCATCGCTCCCTCCAGTTCTGGCTGTTTTGCTTATCATTTACATTTCGTATGCCGGCGTTTTATCCACGGATTCCTGTTTATCAGAAACAGGGCTGGCTCCGGGGGTGTAGATCATGACTGGCATCATTATGCCGCCTGTGCCGATTTCAGCGAGATCCCCAGCCGAGACGCGCACGGCCAGGACGTTCGGTTTGTCGAAGTGGAGCTTGTCCGCCACGCCTTCGAACTCACGCGGCATCGCAAAGCCCGTCTTCTCTCCCAGGTGGTTGCCGTTCAAATACACGTCAACATTGTAGTCGAAACCACCAAACCACAGCCGAAGATCGGCGCCCTTGAACTCGGCCGGCACGTCGAAGGAGGTGCGGTACCAGGCATCACCCTGATACCAAGCCAGGCCCTCGTCTGCCCAGCATGTCTGCATCGTGCCTATAGAACGCCATCCGTTCGTGGCAAGGTCCGAACCATACCACCCTTCGGCGACACCGACGCCCTGCTCGTCGGTTCTGAACGACCACTCTTCTGGCAATTTGGCGGCAACACGGCCTCCGGCGGACATGATCGCGCTGCCGCCATCGACGGTCAAGCCGACAAAGCGTTTGTAGTAACGGTCGAAGGCATATATATTGTGCGCCCAGCGCGGGGCGCCTCCTTTAGACGCCATAAAAGCCACATGGTCTCCGAGTTGCGCCTGTATTTTGCCAGCGGCCGCGAAATCGAATTTCGACACGGCATTCCAGATCCCCATGTAAAGTTCCGCGCAGCGGAGGCCGGCCTCCGCCATCGCCACAGCCTCTTTCTCACGCTGATTAGATGCCTTGGCAACGGCTTGCTTAATGTCGGCGCGCGATTCCTTGAGCAACTCCGGAGTCCAGTACTTGTGCATGCCGTAGCTGCTTCCCGAATGAGACGGGATCGTGGCGTAGGCCTCGTCGATGCGGCTCCAGTAGCGCTTCATCGGATCCGCGGCGGCGCCGTAGAATCCGATGTAGAAGCGGTCGAGCTCCGCGTCGACGTCGATGTCCACGTTCCACGACACGCGTACGCTCAGGTAGAGGGACGGCGCCATCATCGACCACGAGTCGATCGTCTCGAAGTCCCAGGCGAGCTGCTCGATCTTCGCCTCATTCACCTCCTTGACGAGGCGCCGGTAGTAGTCGAACTTGGTGAACGGCAACAGCGTGTCCGCCAGGTTGTAGTTGTACGGGTAGAAGCCGAGCTTGCGAGTCAGCTTGCCCCAGCCCCGGATCTCCTCCTGCAGGAGCAGGGCCATTTCGCAGTTGGGGTTCCCCGGGCCGTGGATGCGGCAGCGCCGGATCGGGGCGATCATCGGGAAGACGTTGTCGTCGAGCTTCTTGATCTTCAGCGGGATGCGGCTGTATTCGCTGTAGGCGTAGACGCCCAGGTCGCAGCCAGGAAACGTCTTCGACGTGATCGCCGCAACGTCCGATGCGAACTGGAAGATCCGGTCGGAGCAGGCGGGCTTGCCGCTGGATGGCTCGAAATACCCCGGCGTGTCGAGTTTGGCGCATTCGTCGCACTCGCAGAGGTTGCCGCCGTCGTTCGGCCCGGCGCCGAAGATCAGGCTCGACGAGCCCTTCATCGCGTTCTTCAACGTCTCGGCCGCAGTGCGCACGACACCCGGATTCGACGTGCAGAGCTGCTTGAACGTGCGCTGACCGCGGTTCAAGCTGCCGTATTCCGGGTGCTGGTTCTTGACCTCCTTCGGGATCAGGCCACCGTAGGCGTGCCCCCAGCCGCCACGCATGATGCCGCCGCCGTTATTGCGCTGCAGCCAAACTCCCGTAGGCGATTCCGGTGAGGGCTGGCTCTGCCCGCCATACCAGAAACGACGGTGGATCGAGTCGCTCAAGCCGGCCGCGTCGGTCGCGTCGTCCACGGCCACGGTGGTCTTGCGCGGAATCACCTCCCCCACGTCGCCTGGCACGTACCAGCCGCATCCCAGGCTCTCGAGCCAACGTATAGCTCCGGTGTAAACACCCGAGGGCGATTCTCCGACTATCAAAAGCTGGTGCCCCGCAACCTTGTACCTGAAACCATCGCGCGCTCTCGACACTTCCTCCGTCTTGACCCCCGCCGCCTCGGCAAGAGACCCCAGCACAATCCCGGGCACGTCGCGGCGGAGCGACTTGGTGTCGGGCAGTTGCTCAACAGAAAGCTTCGCTCCGCTCATCAACTCAAGCACGCGCGACAGCTCGTCGGCGGCGTTCTTGACCTCCGCCGGCGCATTCGTCACGATCATGATCCTGGCTCCAGATTTCCCGTTTTCAATCAGCGTGAGCGCTGGCGCCCTCGACGCGGAGAGCAGCACCAATCCACAAAAAATTAATGACGTTATGTGACCCAATTTGCTTTTCACGATTTTCTCCGGTTTTCGTCGTTTCCTATCAAACATCCAAGTTAAAGGGCGTGGTGCGCGGTCTACGATGTTATTCGCTGGCCTGTGGGCTAAAATCGATCGGGGCACACTACCCCTTACATCCGTTATTATGGGGCATATCAAGTGTAAAAAACCTCCTGTTTTTCAAGCGAATTTGTCCTATTTCTTCAGGTTTTGGGGGATATATGCGATAGTGAGCTGCTTGTGAACTCATGCTCCCGTCCAATATTCAAAACCACTGCAGACGCGATAGAAAAAAGGAGTTGTCGCTGCCGTAACGCTTGCAAACAGTGCAGTCGCTGATGTTTGACGCATGCGTTTGCATCCATTCGCTGACGACCAACCAGCTCTCTTCGGGCAAGGCGTTGCATACACCGAATTTGCCCAAACGGGCGCCGCGCTCGGGTACAACGCGCCGCTCCGTGGCGCGCAGAAGGCAGAGGCGTTCGGAATTTACCCGCGCCATGAATAGAGGCGCCCGAAGACGGAAAACATGGTCGTTGCCGGCCCCTCGGCGTGTATAAATCAGGAACAAGCCGCCGCTGTGCGCCACCCAGTGCCGCCGCGTGTCATAGCTGCCGGCCTCTGCGCCGTCATCGAATGTCCAGGGCTTGATCGGATCGAAAAAAAGACCGTCGTCGCTGACCGACACATATCCGCGGACGTCGTTGCGCGGGGCCTAGTAGGTGGGAAGCAGGATGTCGCCGCCGGGAAGGTCGACCCGCTGTGTGCACCCCGCCCCCGAACTGAAGGAGGCGGGATCCTCGGCTGGAAGTTGAACCGTCCGCCAGTAAGACCATAGACGTGCCGCTGGGTCGTAAACGCTGTAGAAGGAGGAACGAGGACGGATTCCCGGAACCAGTTCATCATCCCGGCAACACGCCAGATGACCTGCCTGCAACAGCTTGCCACTGGTGGCATGCCAAGACGGCGTTCCGTCGCAGGGACAGTTCTATGTCCCGTCGGCATTGGCGCGCCGCGCAAGGGCTGGCTGCAGCGTCGGCTCGCTCCACGTGCGGCCGAAATCAACGCTCCGGAGATCGTGTATGCCTGAGAAGACGTCGGAGCCGGTGATGCGGAGCTTCTGGGTGGTGATCACTGCCGGACCTCCGGGTATGACACCGCAACGGGTCTGTACCCAGCAGGTCTTGCGATCATAGCCGCTACGGATGATCTGTGTCTCCAGCGAGTAGTCGATTCCGTGTTCGCCGCTGTTCATGTTCCCCCCTTGCTGTCTAAGCCCGATCTACACCCATGGCAGTTGCGGTATCTTGGTGAAAGTGAGGAAGTCGTATTTGCCGCCCTCCCTTTGCGCGCCGCGCTCCCATAGCACCCCGACGCCGCCATCAGGAAGACGCGCCATGTCGGAATAAGCTGCAGGACCCGAGTAGATAAGTTGCTCGTACGGGAAGCTCAGACCTTCGTCCTCGCTTACGCGCATGACGAGGTCCCTGCGCCCTGGTCCGCGCGGTCCCGTCCAGATTATACGGTCGGCATCGGCGCCCTCCGACTTCAACGAAAAACGCTCGATGGCACAGCATACGGGCTTCACGGGGAGACCCGGCCTCGGCTGGGACCACGTCCGCCCACCATCAATACTTTCAGCGAAACCACGGTGCGGCAGCTCCGAATTCGAACTGTCCGCCTGCCTGAAGTCAAGCAAAAGCCGCCCGTCGGCAAGCTCGACCAACTGGTCTTCATTTGCATGGGTTCCGGTATCAGGGACGCATTTTCCACGCCGCCATGTGGTGCCATGGTCGTCGCTGAAAACAGCAAACACGCCCAGAGGCTCGTCCCACTTCCAGCACGGCACTACTAGGCGCCCGTTCCGATCCTGGATCGCGCCACCTGGCCCCATTATCGTTGAACGCCATGTAGTGCTCGACATGTCGCGGCAGCTCGCCGTGATATCTTCCGGATCAGACCACGTAGTCCCCGCATCGTCGCTGAAACGCACAAGGTTCACAAGATCATCAGTTCCCGGCCGCGATGTATTGGATTTGCACCCCGGACGGCAGAGTATGTAGTGTAGCCAGATGCGTCCAGTGTCGCGGTCGTAAATCGGGCACGGGTTGCCAGCAGACCATTCCTTTTCGGGTTTCTCCACGGTGGTCATATCCGACCACGTGTCGCCACGGTCCATGCTCCGTTTGAGCACGAGATGTAGCTCGTGGCCGGGCGTCCCCGGATCTCCTCCTCCCTTGCGCCCTTCGGCAAAAGCGAGGAGGGTTCCGTCGCCAGCCACAGCCAGCGCTGGGATTCTGAAGGTGTTAAACCCCCCGGCCTTTGAGGTAAAAACATCGATATCTGTCATTTGTCAATTCCTTAACAACTTGTCCCGTATTTTACAAATCAATGGGTGCAGAACCCTCTCCACGCTCCCAATGATACAGAAAATCAAAATGGAAAACTTCCTGTTTACTAATCTGCTTTGTCCCGTTTCTTCAGATTTCTGAGACGACCGGGTAGTGCCCGGGTATGGATTTGTGATGCCGGAATGATAGGGAGCTCTCCTCATCGCCATGTTTTACTTGTTAGCCTCTATGGGATAGCTTTTGGGAATAGTGGAATGGAGTCTGGCCTTGCACCACTGCCGCGGACTACTCGCGGCAAGGAAAGGCCGCATTCCGCTGGTATGTAACGACATGAATTGGGGCCTGACTCGTTCACGGCAGTACCAGACTACTTTACTACTTTCCACTGGGGTCAGACTACTTGCAAACCGCAGCGGCGCCAGACTCGTTCACATAGGTGCCAGACTTGTTCGCATCGGTGCCAGCCTTGTTCGCAATGGTGCCAGACTCGTTCACATCGGTGCCAGACTCATTCCCTTTCGCAATGGTGCCAGACTCGTTCACATCGGTGCCGGACTCGTTCACATAGGCGCCGGACTCTTTTCCTTTAACCTGAAAATGTCGCCTGGCAGGCGACATTTTCCGCCGGTTAATATGCTAGCATTCAGGCAAATCGGTGGAGGAAAGGCTCCGCTGAGAGCAATGTAGAAAGGGAAAAACCATGAGAAAACCAAGAGTTACCAGCATCGGCGCTGGATACTACCACGTGTACAGCAGGCTCG
>JALHHX010000133.1:5470-11540 GCA_022837245.1 Lentisphaerota bacterium | reverse complement strand
TCAGCTCAACTCATAGAGGTCGTAGTCCGGGTTGCCCGCTGATCGTGGAAGGGCTGTCGCACGACCCATGAACAATACGAGAACTCAACACTCACAAGAGAATAACAGACCGCCGCGATTCCCACAACCCCCGTTTTCGCCGGGAATGTCAAACCCCATGGCGATTTCATCTGGCTTTCCTTCGACGACTGATCAGACCCGGTGTCAGCAGTGACACCAGTTACCGCTGGATCGACAGGCATGCGATGCCCGCCCACCTCAAGTGCGCCCTTCCCAGATTTCCCTTGTCCCGCATGCCCACCGTGCCACGATACCGCCACCGCCGTCCCCAAGAAGGAAATTCGGCTCCCCGCCAACCGGCAGCAGGCGTGTTGCGCTTGCTACCGGCTGGCGGGGACGAAAACAGGAATATGGCAACAGTAGAAAACGTAGCGACAACCGATGCTTCCACAACATTGGATGAACTGCTTTGGGTGGTCTTGTGGCAACCATTGGGTCTCCCGCGAGATGTACGCGGCTCGTTCAAGCCGGAAGGCGAGGAGTTCGAGCTGCTCGCCCGAGAAAACAAACAGGTCGTTGGAGGATTGGTGGCCGTCTGCACCGGCGACGCCGAGATGGAACTCCGACATCTGGCCGTTGCTTTTCACGCCCAAGGACGCGGCGTCGGCCGCAGTCTTGTCGCGGAACTCTGCCGTATTGCCAAGGCCAGGAGCTGCCGGCGTATTCATACCATCGCTCGCAATACGTCGGCTGAATTCTTCAGAACGCTCGGGTTTCAAGCTGCTCCGGGCTTGGCGCCGGAACACCCTTTGTTCCTCGAACATGGCATTAAATTCGAGCTCATGGAGAAATTCATCGAACAAGACGCCGCACCGGCCAGTAATACCGCTGCGCTCCAGTGTCGCCGGTGAGCTTGGGCGTTCGAGAAAATGAAAAGAAGAGAACAACGCAAACCATTGATCCCTATTGCTCTCCATATTATTATGGGTTGCGAAAACCTCTTTTTTTTAAGCTTTTTTGTCCTATTTCTTAAGATTTTCCGGCATATCAGGCCGATTTCCGCCTATTTGCCCTTGCTGCGTGAGGTTTTTGAAGGCCTGGGAGACTGGCTTTTCTTAGCAACAGAGGACACTGAGGCCTCAGAACCCTACTTCCGCGAGATCGTCTCTGTGCTCTCTGTGAACTCTGTGGCTGTAATCCACGCATGAAGGATGCCTGCGGGCAAGGCCCTGCCCGCAGGGAGTGAATAAAACCTCCGCAGAAGGATGGCACGGAGCTGTTGCTTATGCTGTCAAGGGCTATGCAAATGTAGCCCGCACGGCTTTTTAACCACTTACCGCAAGCAGGCCTCTGCTTGCGGGCTTCCTGCCAGGTGGTTGCGGGTTCAAGACACTGTCCCTTAGTACTATACCCTACCCCCCTACACCCTAACTTCTAGCCCCTAAAACCTTTTCAATCGCGTCGAAAAGCTCATCCCCGACGTTTAAAGAACCGAAACCAGCACCTAGCTTTACATCAGGCCGCGTCACACCATGATAATCCGTCCCGCCCGTCGCGAAGAACCCGAATTCCGCCGCGAGTTCAAGATACTGCGCGCGTTGCTCATCGCCATGACCGGGATAAAAGATTTCGATTCCCCCGAGTCCCATGCCGGCAAGCTCGCCCACGAAATCATGCAGTTCTTTGACGCCCATGCCGCAAAGCCCTGGGTGCGCGAGCGACGATACTCCACCTGCTTCCCGTATGATGCGTAGCGCCTCGGCGGGCTTCATACGCTCCCGCTCCGCATACGCCGGCGCGCCTCGGACAAGAAAGCGCCTGAACGCATCCGGGATGCTACGCGCACAACCCTTCTTGACAAGGACTTGGGCAAAATGCGGACGTGCCACCACTTCTTCGTCGCCGGCGACCGCCAGCACTTCCGCCATTGATACGTAACATCCCATACGGCTGAGCTTCGAAATGATTTCGGCGTTACGACGCCGGCGCCCCTCGCGCACACGTTCAAGCGCCGCATTGAGCGCAACGTTCTCAACATCGAATCCGTACGCCAGAATATGCACGGTAGTAAAAGGAACGTCAACGCTGAGTTCAAGCCCCGAGATCGCCTTCAGCCCTCGTTCCGCAGCGGCGGCCAGGAAACGTGGCACTCCGGCCGCGGTGTCGTGGTCGGTCAGCGCCATCGCGTAAAGCCCCGCCTCAACTCCCAGCTCCACCAGCTCTTCTGGGCTGCATGAGCCGTCCGAAAACGTGGAGTGGGCGTGGAGGTCGATCATTATAATTTATCCGCGAGGTTGTAAGTCGCGGCGATGCGCGACTCCTCCACCCCGGCGAAGTATTTCGAAATCGCAGTATCATACGCAGCGGTGTGGGCAAAGGCCTTCTTCATAAGCGCAAAGCGAGTGGCGAGGCTGAGTCCGCCTTTCGCACGTAGCTCAGCGATAATCCCAGTGTAGTCTGCCGCATCTGTGACGGACGCCACCCTGATATAGTTTTTAGCCGCCGCCCTGATCATGCACGGGCCGCCGATGTCTATATTCGTGCGCGCCGCCTCTGGCGAAACATCCTTCTCCGCGACAACCTCCGTGAACGGGTACAGGTTGGAAACCACCATGTCGAATGCGACGGCGCCCGTGCGTTTAAGATCTTCCTGGTGTGCCTCGTTGTATTTTTCACCGAGAAGACCGAGGTAGATTTTGAAATCGAGCGTCTTGACGAGCCCCCCCTGCATCTCCGGCTGCCCGGTGTAATCAGAAACCGCGACGAGCGTCCCCGGCGCCTTGCCGCCCAATATGTCCGCGAGGCGTTTATATGTTCCACCCGTGCTGAAGAACTTTATTCCCGGGCACGTCTTGACCAACCCGTTCACCAGCTCCTCTATCCCGCTTTTGTCAAAAACACTCAACAGCACATTTCGGACAGGCACCACGTCATCCGTCTTGTCAACTATGTTAAAGGCCATTTTTATTTCTCCAGCTCTATTCGATTATATTGGGTTTACACACGCGCCCCATTGTACTCCATGGCGCATAAAAACGGCAACGGGAATTCTTTTGAGCGCGCGAAGCCAGCGCGTTCATGCAGGGTGATGCCGCACCCTGATGGCGGCGGCCACGTCGGTGGCCAGCATGGCATCGCAACCTAGGCGGAAAGCGGCGGCATCACCGGCGCATGAGTGGATCCACGCGGCAGCACGCGCCGCATCGAATGCAGAGAGACCACGGCCTAGCATCGCCCCTGCGATTCCGGCAAGGACGTCGCCCATGCCGCCGGAAGCCATGCCGGGATTGACGCACGGTACAAGGTGCGCTCCCCTGCCCGGTGCGGAAATCAATGTGCCGGCCCCCTTCAAGATCACGGCGGCCCCGGTGAGTTCGACAAGCTTTTTGAGCGAGCCTTCCCTGTCAGCCACAACCGTCGATAATTCGGCGCCAAGCAAGCGGGCAGCCTCGCCCGGATGCGGGGTCAATATGATTTTGCGACCGCTTCCTTTTATAGATTTTGCATCGCATTCAAACGCATTAAGGGCGTCGGCATCGAGGACGAATCCGGCGGCTCCGCTTTCCTCCAAAAGCCACCTGACAGCTTTGCCAACTTCCAACGAGCGTCCCATGCCTGGACCTGCCACTACGATCTTCCCTTTGAAACTTAAAGGCGCCGTGCGAATCCCATCCCAGCCATCAACCGGCCACACCATCATTTCCGGCGCACGTGTTGCCACCACGTCCACAACAGCGCGCGGGACTAAAGCGCTTACAAGCCCTGCGCCGGCACGCAAAGCGCCTAGCGCGGCAAGCGAAGGCGCGCCGCAAAACCCCATGGCTCCGCCCACGATGCAGACGTGCCCGAAATCGCCTTTATGCGCATCCCACTTGCGGCAGGGTATAGACTCTGCCACATCGCGTTCGGCAACCATTTCGTCAGCCGAATTTCCTTCAGATCCAGCCAATGCCGCAGGGACGATTTCTAGATCTGCCATGTAAACCGAGCCGGTGTGGCTAAGCGACGACGCCGTTCGCATCCCGCGTTTGGGCATGCCCATGCATACCGTGTAATTTGCGGTGACGGCCACGCCGGGGCATTCGCCGGTATCCCCGTTTACTCCTGACGGTATGTCAACGGCAATGATGCGGACGCGATCGTAGAGCTTGTTGATCCATTCAATTGCATCTTTGGGAATTCCTGAAGGAGCTCCATGTGAACCGATGCCAAGAATGCCGTCAATCACGATTGAGCCGGGTTCTATGGCGGCGGCGGGCATGCGGATCCATGATGTATTATCGTCGCCGGGCCACGACGCGGCTGGCATTTTGCCGGCGGCGTCGAGAGCCGCAAGCGAGCCCCGCAATTTGGAACGGTCAAACGCGGCGTAATAGCGGACTATAAATCCGTGTGCGGATAATTCGAGGCCTGCATAGACGGCATCCGCACCGTTGTTGCCCGGACCAAAAACTATGTGTACCGGAGGTTTTTGCCCCTCTGCGGCGCACATCCGCAGGACGAAATTGGAGAGTCCAAGCGAAGCGAGCTTCATGAGCGCGTCCGCGCGCGGAATTTCGGGAAACGGGAAAGCGGCCGCGATCGTGTCGAGGTCAATTTGACGCATTTCGTCCGTGCTTACATATCTCATGACAAGCTCCTCCCGTGCGCTTGCCGGGGCGCGGGATCAGTATTCTTCCACGGCTTTCGTTCCGCAGCCAACAACGCAGTGGCGGCAGTCAAGGCGCAGCGGGCCAGGCTCGGGCTTGCCTGCTTTGATGGCGCGGCATCGGCCTATGTGGTTGAAGAGCGCGAGTAGACAGCCAAGGGCTATGAAACCGCCAACTGGCAGGATCGCGATCACGGCGACGTGTCCGATAAGCTCGCGGACTGCTGAAATGAGGGTCAGGGCTAGAATAAAGCCGATACCGATGCCAATGCCGTCGAAAATGCTGTCAGCGACCGTGTTGCGGGCGGCGAACGCCTCGGCACGGCCGAGGATGATGCAGTTAACCACGATTAGGGGAATGAAGATGCCGAGGCTGTCGTAGAGCACGGGCACGAATGCCTGCATCACCATTTCGACAACTGTGACGAGCGAAGAGATGACGACGATGTAGCATGGGATGCGCACCTGCGATGGTATGACATTGCGGATCAAGGAAATCAGCCCGTTAGAGGCTGTCAGCACGACTGTGGTGGCGACGCCCATCCCAAATCCGTTTTCAATCGAGGTGGTCGTGGCGAGAGTTGGGCACATGCCAAGAACAAGACGGAAAATCGGGTTCTCGCTGAAGATTCCGTTTTTAATTATATTCCAGGATTTCATTGATGGCAGTCCCTTTCAATTTCGATTGCTTCGAGAATTTTGATGCCCTGCCCTATTGCGTCGCAGATGGCGCGCGAGGAGATTGTGGCGGCGGTGATTGGCTCAATATCGCCGTCGTCTTTTGTGACAGCCCATTTAGTTCCGAAGATGGGTCTCCGTTTGACTTTCTCTATAAACGAGCCTGTTATGTTCTCCCCAAGCCCCGGCGTCTCCGAATGTTCAAGGACCTTGTAACTCCAGAAGTCGTCTCCGGCGAAACCGAGCACGAGCGAAATATCGCCAGCGTAACCGTTCGGCACTGTGACTGGTATGACGTAGCCTTTATCGGTCTGCCAATATGAGTTGGTGGCGGATGAGCCGTCGAGTGGAGAAGGAATGGCGATTGTCTTTTCCACGATGTTCGTGGCGCCTTCGGGCTGGACCTCGTAGACGGCTGAGAGCCTCTGTTTTTCTCTAGCGAGTTTAATCGCGTCCTTGGTAAGGTCGTCAGCGATGGCGACGACCAGTGCCGATACAAGACACACTACTGAGAGCACTACTACAAGTCTTGTTGATTCTTTCATTTCAAGCAGCCTTCCCTGCGAATTTTCCGCTGTTTGCTCCAAAGCTGTTATAGCGCATTGCTTTGTTTATAAGCGGTGTGAGAGCATTCATTATGAGTATGGCGAAAGTCACGCCTTCGGGGTATGCCCCGCCCGGCACCACGCGTATGATCATCGTCAGGAAACCGCAGCCAATGCCGAATATGAACCGCCCACATCT
>JALHHX010000133.1:0-5450 GCA_022837245.1 Lentisphaerota bacterium | reverse complement strand
ACATCTTGAGGTCGGCGACGTAACAAGATCGGTTGCCATGAAGACCGCGCCGAAGAGCGCGCCTCCCGCCAGCAGGTGGAAATCGACTGGCATCGCCAGTCTGGATCCGGCAAGTTGCAGCACCCATGCGAAAACGGCCATGCTGCACATGTAGCCCACAGTCGCGTGCCAGGTGATCGTCCGCCTCACAAGCAACCACACTAATCCCACCAGTATGGCGATGGCCGAGGTTTCACCGATGCTTCCGTTGACGTTGCCTGCGATCAGGTTGCGGCGGACCTCGTTGTTGTAGTCGAACCCCGCGCTGGCCGGTTCGCCGAACTTGGCAGAGTCCTTGACGAGACCGAGCGGGGTCGCAGTCGTGGTTGCGTCGGCGTCGAGTTTGCGGTACTTCATGATAGAGGCGGACGTGGTGGCGTCTGGCTTGTCCGCGTCTGCGACGCCGCCTTTTTCCCCCAGCCAGCCGCTGGAGCTCCAGGTGGTCATCGTGGCAGTGAAAGAAATGAGAAGGAACGCGCGGCCAATGAGCGCGGGGTTGAACGGGTTGTATCCCAAGCCGCCGTAGAGTTGCTTGGCAATTGCTATCGCAAATATAGATCCCAATGCCGCCTGCCAAAGCGGGATGGCCGGCGGCAGGGTCAGAGCGAGTAGAAGCCCTGTGACGACAGCGCTCAAATCTCCTAGGGAGCTGTTGCGCTTCATCATCTTGCGGCAGATCCACTCGGTTAGCATGGCTGAAGCAACGCAAGCGGCAACAAGTAGCACCGAGCGCGTTTTGAAGAACCAGACAGATGCGGCGACGCACGGCAGGAGCGCAATTATCACGTCGAGCATTAGCTGACGCACGCTTGTCCCCTGATGGATGTGCGGGGAAGTACTCGTTATTAGCATGGAATCGGGATTCGCGGTCTCAATCATTTTTTAATCTCCTGCGCGCCTGCGCCTTTGCCATCCTTTTTCCCGGCAAAATCTTGACCACCACCTGCACCCACATTGGGGCTTTTTGGAGCATCCTCGCCCCAGGCCTTTGAAATCTCGTCGTCAGCCACGGCGGCATCTATCTTTGCGGATTCGATTTCCGCCTTGCTCTCAGCCTGCGCGATTGCGCATTTCCGCTCGGCTTCGGCCTTGGCCTTGGCTTCCTTTTCAGCGATTTCCTTTGACTGGAGCATCTTCCTTAACGCGGCGACGCCCTTGGCGCGGCGGAAGTGCTGCACGAGCGGTCGGTGCGACGGGCATACGTAGCTGCAGCAACCGCACTCGAAGCAATCGGAGACATGGAGGTTGATGGCGGCGTCGACATCGTCGGCCTCGATGGCGCACGACATATCAGACGCAAGCAACCTCATCGGGCAAACCTCGTTGCACCGTCCACAGCTTATGCAAGGCAAGGAGGTGAAGCGGTTCGTCTGTTTCTGGCTCTGGACAAGCAGACCGGAGGTGGTTTTCGTGATGGCGACGTCCGTGCTGGCAACGGCGAAACCCATCATGGGGCCGCCGGATATAACCTTGGCGGGATTTTCGATGAAACCGCCAGCCGCTTCGAAAAGCACGTCATAGCCAGTGCCGCAACGGGCGAAGAAATTACCGGGTTTCTTGACGATTTCGCCGGTAACCGTCACGCAGCGTGAATCGAGCGGCCATCCATCGACCACGGCTTCTTTGATCGCGAGCGCAGTGCCGACGTTTTCGACAACGCATCCAATATCTGCCGGCAGACCGCCCGATGGCACAGCCTTGCCGAGCGTGACGTATATCTGTTGCTTCTCGCTGCCGTGAGGGTAGTATGTTTCTAGCGGCACAAGCGCCACATCGTCGTCGCACTCTATCTGCGAAAACTTCTCAATCGCATCCGGCTTGTTCTCCTCAATGCAAACATACACCGTCTTGACGCCGAGAATCTTGCGCAGGATTCGGATGCCCGTCCAAATATCCTCCGTTCGGTCGAGCATCATCCTATGGTCGGCGGTAAGATATGGCTCGCATTCCGCGCCGTTTATGATGAGAGTGTGGACAGTCTTTCCCGGAGGCGGGTTGATCTTGACGGCGGTCGGGAAACCTGCACCGCCCATCCCAGTGATTCCCGTTTCGGCGACGCGGTCAATCAGCTCCTTCACTTCGCGCGTCTCCCAATCGGGAAGCGGTTGAATCAAGTTGGAACGCTCGTCAAGGCCGTCGGGCTCTATGACGCAGTGCTCGACCTTGCGGCCGACAGCGGCGTACAGCGTTTCGAAACCTTTCACCGTACCGGATGTCGGGGCATGGACAGGGGCGGAAATGAACCCTCCAGCAACAGCCAGCAGATCGCCGCGCTTGACCTTGTCTCCGGCCTTGACGACGGCCTTCGCCGGCGCGCCCAGATGCTGCACGAGCGGGACTTTCAGGATCGAGGGAACGGGCAGTATCTTGAGTGGCGCCGCGTTTGAAATCGACTTCTTGTCGGGCGGATGCACGCCGCCGGGGAATTTGAATTGTGCTTTGATTATCTTCATATTTGTTGAAAACGTTGAATCCGCCTATCCAATTTTAACGATGCATTTAACCGGGCATTTATCGATAACGCCCTCGTTCTTGACGGGCTCCTTGGTGTAATCGATACGCGCAAGGGCACCATTCATCGTCAGCGTTTCGGGATTGTTCTCCAACTTGACGCACTGCATGCAGCCGATGCAGCCCTTGCCGCAGATTTTGCGGACCACAGCCCCTTTGTCGGGCGATGAGCATAAGATGTTGATCTTGTGTTTTCTCGGGACTATTTTGATGATCGACCGCGGGCAAACCTTTGCGCACGCCCCGCAGCCGGTGCAGAGCTCCGGATCCACTGTGGCGAGGCCGTCGTTCACGCTTATCGCGCCGAAAGCGCACGTCCTCGCGCACGTGCCAAAGCCGAGGCACCCGTAGCTGCACGCCTTCCAACCGCCCGCGACTATGTTTGCGGCTCCACAGTCATTGATGCCGTTGTAGTCGCTCCGACGCTGCGCGGCGTTCCTGTCTCCCCTGCAAAGCACCACTGCCATCGAAGGCTCACGCATTTCCCCGCCGGCACGGCCAGTGACCCTCGATAGCGCCTCGACTGTCTTGGAGCCGCCCGGGACGCAGCGGTTCAGCGACGCATCATCCAAAACAATAGCGCGAGCGTACGCGGAACAACCCGCGTAACCGCAGCCACCACAGTTGACTCCTGGGAGTTCCGCCTCCACGAGCGCGACACGAGGGTCTTCCTTCTCGCCGAACTTCTTGGCGACGATTGCCAGAAGGATACCGCACACAAGCCCTAAAAGAGTGACCGCGGCCGTTGTGATGAAAATAAAATTGAAGTCCATTAAATCCTGCCTGTCCTTGTATTACACCAGCCCTTGGAACCCCATGAAAGAAAGCGCGAGCAAACCCGCCGTGACCAGAGCCAAGGCGACGCCCCTGAACGCCTTGGGAGGGAAAGCGATGTCGAGTCGTTCGCGTATTCCTGAGAAGATTATAAGCGCGAGGGCAAAGCCCGAAGATATGCCGAACCCGTACAATACTGAATACCAGAATCCCGAGCCAAGTCTGGCATTAATGAGAGCCACGCCGAGCACGGCGCAGTTCGTCGTGATAAGCGGCAGATATATGCCGAGCGCCTTATGTAGCGGCGGCGCGAAACGCTTCATGATGATATCGAGCAGCTGCACGAACGCTGCAATCACGAGGATGAAGGCGATCGTCTGCATGTAACCAAGATTTAGTGGCAAGAGGATCCAGTGCTGCACGCACCAAGTAACGGCGGAAGCGGCCGTGATTACAAAAATGACGGCCCCGGACATTCCGAGCGCCGTCTCAAGTTTCCGCGAAACACCGAGAAACGGGCAAATTCCTAGAATTTGCGAGAACACGACGTTGTTCACGAAAACTGCGCTGATTATCAGAAGTAGGTATTCCATAAAATTTCCCCGAAAAAAAAGTTCAATTATGTTAGTAAAAACCACCGTCGAATGCAACGAAATTTTACCGCGTGTCGTGTGGATTTCAAAACCGGATTTTTTGTGGAGATCAAAACCGGACTGTAAATGGGTCTTTTCAGTGATGTTTTCAGACCGATCTGAGCTTCGGATTGTTCGAGAAATGGATGATCGGCCGCTTGCCGTGTTCCGGTTTGTTGTGAACGACGGAAAAGGTTCCGTCGACATGCCGACAGAGCCAGACCTTGGTTCCGTTGGCGCACTCAGTGGGACAGAACTTGTCGTCGACATAGACCCTGCCACGGGATCCAACTGTGGCCCGTGACCACTCCGCCCACACGAGATCCCACCATCCATCCGAAGGAATTGCCCTGAGCTTGTTGCGCCCCTGGGCAACCGCCAAATCCCATGCTTGCCTCGGCGTCATTCGAAGCTCACGGTGTGTTTCGAAATCGTTTCGGTAGTCGACCAAGTTCAAAACATGCTCGTTAAGCGTTTCCATCGGGGTCTCAATACCGATACTCTCGCGTTCGAAATACGCGGGCAGACGATCCTGCCACACGACATGGACTCGTTCAATCTTCCCCTTCGATTGCGGTGAATTTGCAAATATAAACGAGATGTCATAGAACTTCAGGCGCTTGCCGATCTGGGTGAGGCTTCCATCGGTGCTGCGGAAGAATCCGGCCTTGTCCACGTAGATCTCCAACGGGAGCCCATAACGCGTAAAAGCCCTGTAAAACAGGTCTAAATACGATGGAATGAGTTCCCTGGCATACAGCTTGCAACCGACCTGCATCCGGCTGCAGTCATCAATCATATCGAGCAATTGGAGCGTTGGCTTGTCCCTGCCGAGGAAGTGATCGGGCGTGGCATCAAGCTGCCATAATTCCCCAACCGATTGGCGCTGCCATCGCCGGACATGAGCCGGAGGACGGGGGCCGGGCACGGCGATTTTGATTCCGTGATCCATTGCCCAGTGACGGACCTGTCCTCGATCCAGCTTGTATTCGAATCTGCGCCCCACCTCGCTCGCTGCGAACGCATACGAATACCGCTTCGCGTTGCCATCCGGACTTAACGCACGTCTCAGAAAACATTGGACTTCATCAGGCCACGGCGTTCGATGATTGCCGCCGGAGCCTCTGGGAGTCCAAGTATCGCCTGTGCCCGCCGCGCGGGCCGCCAGGAGGGAAGTCCTCATCTCGTAGAGACGGGATCGTCCGATCTGGAGTGATTCCATTGCCTGGTTTTGCGTAATGGTTCCCGTGACGAATTGCATGATCGTGTCGCGAACGTGGGCGACACCCAACCGGTTGTTTATTTGCTGTTTCATCCAGCAGATTGTACAGCAAAATCCGGTTTTGACATCCACACCGGCGGCGCCCCCCTCGGGGGGCAGTCAGAAAGCCACCTGTCCCCCGGAATCATTGGCTGAAGTGCATCCCTTCAGCCCCCTTTCTCACAGTCCGGTTTTGACATCCACAGTCGTCCGGTTTTGCTTTCACCTCGACA
>JALHHX010000472.1:995-1408 GCA_022837245.1 Lentisphaerota bacterium | reverse complement strand
GTGGATTTGCGGCAGATAGCTAATGCCGACTTGCGGCAACTCATGGCCTTGGTGAGCCAGGACATCGTGCTTTTCGATATGACGGTGGCGGAGAATATCGCCCTGGGTCGGGAGGGCGCGACGCGGGAGCAGATAGAGGCCGCCGCCCGGGCCGCTTTTGTGCATGAGTTTATCCTATCGTTGCCGCAGGGCTATGAGACGCGGATTGGCGAGCGGGGAGTAACGCTGTCCGGCGGGCAACGCCAGCGACTGTGCATTGCGCGGGCTTTTATCCGCAACGCGCCGATTCTGGTGCTGGATGAAGCAACGGCGTCGCTGGACTCGAAAGCGGAAGCGGAGGTGCAAGCTGCGATTGACCGGCTGGCGGAGCATCGGACGGTGATCGCAGTGGCGCACCGTCTCTCAACGCTGGC
>JALHHX010000472.1:0-935 GCA_022837245.1 Lentisphaerota bacterium | reverse complement strand
TTGTAGAATCTGGCGGCTTTGATGAGTTATTGCTGCGGGGTGGAGTTTTCGCGAGCATGGCGGCGCGACAAGGCATCCTGCCGAGTGGCGGTTCGGCGGAAATAGTGGAAATCTGAGGCGGCCGCGCCACGGCCTCGGCCCGGCATCAAGCCGGACCGGGGGGCCTGGAAGCGGACGATGTTCCTGTCGGAAGATCGGTGGGCGGTTGCGGGCGGCGTTGGGCCAGCCGCTGCTGCTCCGCCAGGAACGCGTATTTGGCGAAAACCGCCAGAAAGGAAGAATAAGCGATTATCCATCCGCGCCAGCCATCCCGGAAACCTTGCTTCAGAATGAGACGCTTGCCCAGCGCGAACCAGGGCGAAATGACAAGATGATACCAGCAGCAGCGTCGGCCCGCCAGGGCCATAGTGTCCGCCGAGGTTCGGGCATAGCGCAGGGTGCGCTCCAAATGCTCCTGCAAATCTCCGTAGGAGTAATGAAGCAAATCGCCGGATAATTTGGCAGTGGCGCCCGTGACTGAAAGGGAGGGGTGGGGATCAGCTCCGGCCCAGCGCGCCGCTTCCCGGCGAACCAGGCGGAGGCACCATTCCGGGTACCAGGCATGCCAGATCCATTTCCCGAGGTAGCTGGTGCGGCGGTTCAACTCAAAGCCGTTGACGGAGGGCGGGGAAGCAAAGGCGCGCCGTATCGCCTCGGCCAGTTCGGGGGACACGGCTTCATCCGCGTCCAGGCACAGCGCCCATGGCTGGGAGCAACGTTCGAGCGCGAAGTTCTTTTGCCGGGTAAAACCCAGCCAGGGCTGGGCGATGAAAAGCGCGCCCATCTGGCGGCTGATTTCCTGGGTCCGGTCGGTAGAGCCGGAATCAACGATCACCAGTTCTGCCGCGAGGTCGCGGATGCTGCCCAGACAGCGCGGCAGGTTCACCTCTTCATTC
>JALHHX010000132.1 GCA_022837245.1 Lentisphaerota bacterium | reverse complement strand
CGGCTACGCCAACGATCATTCCGATGTCGCGTTCTAATCTAGCAGAACCAGTTTCCATTGGTTTACCTCCCTTAATTCAAGACTATATTCAGGACTTCTACACACTAATTTCAAAAACCGGCATAAATAATACACTTTTTGAGTTCCATGTCAATAATGTAATCTCGCAAAATTATTCAAGATTACATAAGCAGTAAATGTTGACCCCTGATAAAAATGAGAGGTGGTGGCAGCAGAATAGACAGAATAGGCGTGTTGAAGGCTGGCGTATCGCGTTATAGGCGTATCGTGTTATAGGCGTATCGCGTTATAGGCGTATCGCGTTATAGGCGTATCGTGTTATAGGCGTATCGTGTTAGAGGCGGGTGGAGCTTCGTGCCAGTCTGGCTCAGTGGAGGGGTCCTCACCATGACACATGCGTTTATTGTAATATTGAAAAAAACTTCGAGATTACATAAACTCGATTTTCGGGGCTTGGCAAACGTTTTGGCTGGGAATTCTCGCCTTGGGACTACCCCTATAATCCTTTGCGGCATAGGGAGGATCGTCCGCGATGGTGACTATGTGTTGTTAACATGCGTGTAGCATTAGGACTGAATTTAGTTTCAAAAATGAAATCATATATTGACTCGTTTCACATAATAGAATAGAGTTGTTCTTGTTTTCTAGGGGATGAGACATTGAACAGGACTCTTTCAAACGGGTTTAAATTGCTTGAGATGCTTTCGGAGGACGGCGGTGCGTACTCCGTTAAAGAGATTTCAGCTATGGCTGGGCTGCCATCGAGCAATATCTGCCGTCTCCTGAAGACGCTTGTGGAGACTGGGTATCTAGAGCAAAATGCCAAGAACCGCAAGTACCGAGTTAGTCTCAAGGTGCTGCAGCTATCTCATGCGCGGCTCAAGAAGCTTGATCTACGGCGTCTCGGCCACCCATTTTCGGCGCAGTTGGCCGAGGAGCTAAAAGCGCCGGTTTTTCTCTCCGCCCCATGCAAATCACGCTCGATCGTGGTGGACGTAGTGTGGCCAAAGGAAGTCGTGGGAGACCCGGTGCTCGTGGTCGGTCAGGTTCACTCTGTAAGCCACAGTGCATGCGGGAAAGTTTGCGCCGCCTTCGCCCCGCCTGAGGAAATGCCGCTTGTGGAGGCCGCGTTGGCGGCAGAAAATCCAGGGGATCCGCCCGAAAAATGGATGCGCGAACTCGCGCGCATCCGCGAAGAGCGCTTTGCCGTGCGCCGAGAAGCCGAAATACTTGCCATAGGCGCGCCGATATTTCGCGCAGGTGGGATTTTCGCTGGTGCGATTGGTGTTTTTTTCCCCGGAGATTCCGAGCCATCGCCGGAGCTGGAGCAGGCTGTCCGGCGCGTGGCCAACGCAATATCATTTTCATTGGGACACCCTTATTCAGATTGAACCCGACAACCAAGGAGATTCGGAAAACATGGACGCAAAAACTCTAAAAGAAGAAGCGCGCCGGGCGGGCGCTGAACTGGTGGGTATAGCCCCCGCCTACAGATGGGAGAAATGGCCTGGAACCGCGAACCCCCGCAATATCCAGCCACTCTGCCAATCGGTGATAGTCCTAGGTCGCAGTATCGTACGTGGTGCGTTGCGCGGCGTGGAGGAGGGTACGAACTTCGGCAGCACTTACCATGAATACGGCAAGAGCTGGAACGAGAGGACGTTCCTGATCCGGACCATACATCAGGTCGCCCACGCTATTGAGGCTGCTGGAGCCGAGGCAGTGCCGTTGCTCGGAGGTGGTGCGGGGATGGACACCAAGGCGCTTGCGCGCGAGGCTGGACTGGGATCCGTAGGCAAAGGCGGCTTCTTCTTGACGCGGGAGTTCGGTCATCGTCAGCGCTTCGGTCTGATTCTTACCGACCTAGTGCTGGAAGGCGACGCACCTGCCGACGTCGATTTTTGCGACGGCTGCGACGCCTGCCTCAAGGCTTGTCCGCTCTCCGCCATGGCTCATTCGGATGGAGGACTTTTCTCCCTCAACACGCAGATCTGCGGTGTATGCCAGAACGGTAAGTTCGATGGCGACGCGCTCTCTTACGAGCGCCTCGACAGGATCGCCGCCGCATGCGGACGCGCCTGCATGGTTGCGCTCGAGGATAGAATCGACAACAAATTCCACGAAACGTTCCGCAAACGTTCAATATGGACGCGAGACCTGAATGGGCGAGTGGCGTTACACCCGCTTGCGACGAAAGGAGGCAAGTAAAAATGACATCCCGGGAAATCAAAAAAGCCGCACGCGAATTAGGAGCGGATCTGGTGGGGATTGCGTCGACGGAATCTTTGCGCTATCTGCCTGCGGAAGAAAACCCGCTGTCGATCTTCCCACAGGCAAAGGCCGTGATTGTCGTTGGCCGCAAAGTGCTGCGCGGAACACTGCGCGGAATCGAGCAGGGAACAGATCTTGACAACTCCTTTCCTACATTCGGCTTCTATGAACTTGAAGACAACTTTCTTGCCAAGACTACGTATGACATCACGATCTGGATGGAGGCACATGGTTTCGAGGCTGTCCCCCTTTTCGCCTACGACAGCCCAAGCGGCCAGGCGATAGGCGTGCCAGTTGCGCCTGGCAAACCGGCGCCGAACGTGATATTGAAATACAGGACGCTGGCGCAGGCCGCCGGGCTGGGAGAGACTGGCATGAACGGGCTGTTTTTGACGCCGGAGTTTGGTCCGAGGCAGCGTTTCGCGATGCTGCTGACCGATGCCGATGTAGAGGCGGACGCGCCGTTCGAGCCCAGGATTTGCGATGACTGCGGGGAGTGCGCCATTCAGTGTCCGCTTGGTGCCCTGGATGCTGACAAGACGAAGCCGGCGGGATTTGCCGGGTTCGAGCGTTCTGTGGCTGAGCGCGACAACAAACTTTGCCTACGCTGCAAAAACGGTGCGATCCAGACAAACGAAGGGCGTTTCAGAACCGTGGAGCGGGTAGGGGCTGCCTGCGGGCGCGCATGCATATGTGCTCTTGAGAATCGAGGTGCCACTGAGGAGAAATTCTCAAACCCGTTCAGACAGTCGGAGCCTTGGGCACGCGACTTTTTCGGCAACAAAATTTCAAAAAATCAACCAGCAGTGGAGACACGTCATGTCTGAGAATAAAAAACTTACATCCAGAATGCTGAAGGGCCTTGCGAAGAAAATCGGGGGTTGCGGCGAGGGCGGCGAAATTGTAGGAGTGGCGCCTATCAGCCGTTTTTCAGAAGCGCCTGAGCGCATGCACCCGCTCAATATATTTCCGGATTGCAAGTCAGTCATTTCTATTGTGATGCCTATACCGCGCAGCGCCTACCGCGGCATTACCGAGGGCACGCATTGGAATAACTACACCTATTATTCCTACAATCGTCTCAACACGGTGTTTCGTCCGATAGTGACTGATGAGCTTGCACGTTTCATCGAGGCGCACGGTTTCGAGGCCGTGCCGGTTTATCCGGGCGTGGTGGAAATGTACCAGGAAAACCCGGATCCAGTGCCGGGGCGGCCTGTGCCCGATGTGAACATAAACGTACGCATCGCCGCCATGGCCTGCGGGCTTGGAGAAATCGGGTGGTCCAAGGTGTTCCTGCATCCCGTCTTCGGGCCGCGCGTGCGTATTGGCAATATTCTCACTGACGCGGAGTTGGAGGCGGATCCCCTGATCAAGCCAGGGACGATTTGCAAGCGTTGCATGAAGTGCGTTCCGGACTGTCCGGGCAATGCGATCCCGGGCAAAGACGGATCTAAGATCACGATAAAAATAGATGACCAGGAATATTCGTGGGGCGATGTCCACATGGGGCGTTGCACGGCTACGCATCATGGCATCAACTACAAGTGTTCGCCATTCTTGAAGCGGTATTTCCCCGGACTGAATCTTGATATTGAAAATACGAACATGTCAGAGGAACTTGCGTACAAAATCACGCATGCTTTGGGAGGAGCTTCGTGGTATAGGCCGAATCCCGAGTTTCCGGGCAAAATGGTCAACCCATACATCAAGCAGATAATGACGCACTGCGGCTATATGGCCAACTGTGGAGCGAAAGGCTGTATACGCTCGTGTATGGAGTTCCAGGAAAAGGCGCATAACATCGAACAGGACGAATTCAAAACGCCTGTATTCCCCGGGCCGAAATGGAAGCTTCAGCCTCCCGAGGCCGACGAGACGGGCGGCATTGTAGAGAAGAAGGCCCTCACAGAGTTCTTCCAAGATCCCGATATTGACGCAGGCCAGTGGTCTTAAGGGCAACTCCAGCAGAATAGGAAGAGCGCCGTGACATTCAAAAGGATAGTCAGGGCGAACACGAATTGGAAGGCCGTCTTCCGCGTCTTGTGGTGGAATCGGCGTTGCGCGTAGAAGGCCCCAGGCCAGCCTCCGGCAATAGACAGGAAGTGCAGCACCACGTCAGGAATCCTCCTGCCGTCTGTTGCTGCTGCCTTCTTATCAAGTCCATATGCCGCCACTGCGACCAAGCTTGCCGTGATAAAAGCCGCGGGCACCCACCATGGCGCGAGCTCAGCCGCGGCGATCCCCCCAACAGCCGCAAGCGCGAGGAGTGCCGCCAATCCCGCCGACGCCGCCGGGTGGAACGACACGCCGCCAACTGCGAGCCTCGCCTCTGCCGCCTTCGGGCGTCCGCGTTTGTCTTCCGCCTCTTCGTAGCTGACCTCGTCGCCGTCAACTGGGCGCCGCGACCCCCGGGGAAAATCGTTGATATGCACGAACGCCTGCCTGCCACCGTCCCCAGAATCTATAAAACCGTAACCTTTTGCATCATTCCAGTCTACAATCCTGCCTGTTTTCCGCATCTTCCTCCGCTCCCTTTCCTCTTTTTTCGCGAAACTAATTGCACCAAATTGCAATGGCGGCATTTTATACCTTTCCGCTAAATTGCGCAAGGCCGCGTTTTGTCGCGTTTCCTGTTGGATTAAATTGTTTCATGGGCAGACGTTTTTTGGTATAGTTTTGCACGAGCGACTGTTAATAGAGTGGTTGCCCGATCGCTCCGGTTGCGCTCACCAGTGTTTTTGCCATTAATGCCATGCAATTGAAACTCTCTTTTCACGGTTTGCTGCCAATCACGGCGTTGTTTTTCGTTGGAGGGTGCTTGTCGCCGATGGCCACATCCGGTTCCGACTATTTGTCCAAGGCGCAAGAGCTTTACGAGGCAGGCGAATACAATGCGGCGTTGCTCGAATGCGCCGAGATTTCGTATTCAGAGCCAGAAACCCCAGGTCTGGAAGACCTCCGCAGAAAAGTGCTTCTCGCCGTGCAGCGGGAGGCGGCGGCCCGCTACAGGGACGAGGCAGAGATCGACCGCGCCCGGATGGCCTCCGAGGCGCTCGACGCGCTGAAGCTGCCGGACAGGTATGGGTTGAGGGGCACCACGCAGCCGTTGCCGCTGGACAACTTGAACCCCGAAAGCCCCATGAACGCCCAACTTGACCAGCCGGTAAGCCTGAGCCTAAGGGACGCGCCGCTCTCCGGGCTGATTGCCGCGCTCTCTGCCAACATGGGCTTGAACATAATATCCGACCATGATCTGGGGGGGGGCAAGCGCCTCACGATTGAGGCGACCGACGTGCCGCTGCGCGAGGTGCTGCACTACGCCTCGCGCAACCTCGGCGTGGAGTTCCACGTCGGTGAAACCGTGATCTGGGTCACGAAATCCGACGCGGCGACGCGTCCGCTTGAAACGCGGATCTACAGGCTGCGTCAGGGGATACAGATGAAGGCCACCGACTGGCTACCCGTGGGAGGGGACGGCAAGAAGGCGGTGAACGACGTGTCTTTGCTGACGCAGAAGGCGACGGTGCCCTCGACCGAAAAAACCACGCTCGAAACCATCATCGCGGCCATGGTGCCTGAGCAGCCGGGCTCGGCGCTGCTTTTCGACAGGGGCTCCCACACGTTGTTCGTGCGCAACAGCCGCGAAAACCTGAAGCTGATCGGAGACATAGTGGAGGCGCTAGACACCACGCCGCCACAGGTCCTCATCGAGGCGAGGTTTGTCGAGATAATCGTCGACGACTTGAGCGAACTGGGAATCGAATGGCTGCTGAACTCGCCGTGGAGTCTCGATTCGAAGTCGATTACCGGAGAAGACGGGGAGTTGACCGAGGCCGACAAGA
>JALHHX010000471.1:947-1904 GCA_022837245.1 Lentisphaerota bacterium | reverse complement strand
GGTGTTTCAGCAGTTGGAGAATATTGTGCGCCTCACGCGCGACCCGGAGCGCCCGATCCAGTTTATCTTTGCCGGCAAAGCCCACCCGCGCGATGACGAGGGGAAGCGCTACATTCAGTATGTGATTCACCTGAGCAAATACAGCGATCTCAAGGGGCACCTGGTCTTTCTGGAGAACTACGACATTCATGTGGCCCGGCAGATGGTGTCCGGCTGCGATGTGTGGCTCAACACGCCGCGCCGCCCGCTGGAAGCCTCCGGCACCAGCGGCATGAAATCCGGCACCCACGGCAGCCTGAACCTGAGCATCCTGGACGGCTGGTGGCGCGAGGGCTACGACGGGAGCAACGGCTTTGCCATTGGCGAAGATGCCCATGCCAGCTCGGTCGAGGAGCAGGACAAGGTGGACAGCGCCAATCTTTACAAGGTGCTGACGCAGGACGTGATCCCGCTGTTCTTCCAGCGCGACGCGCAGGGCATCCCGCGCCAATGGATTCAGCGCATCCGCCGCGCGGTGGTGACCCTCGTGCCGCAATTTACGACCGCGCGCATGGTGCGGGAATATACCGAGAAGTATTATCTGCCCAAGACGTAGCCCGCCCGCTTCGACCGGCTGGGCGCCGGCCTTCCCGGGGCGGGAGATCGGAGGGTAAAATAGGGTCTCGTTGCCGGGGCGGCTCTGCGCTACTTTGTCCGGGTGCTGACGGACATCAAATCGCAGACGGCGGAGGAACTGGAAAACCAGTTTCGGGCCTGGGGCCAGCCGGCTTACCGGGTTCAGCAACTGCTGGAATGGCTTTATGCGCACCGCGCCACAAGCTGGGAGGCCATGACGAACCTGCCCCGGGCGCTGCGGGAGGAGTTGCGGCGGCATTACTCGCTGGCGGTGCTGGAGTTGGTGCGGAAGCAGGGAGCGCGGGACGCGACGCAGAAGTTGTTGTGGCGGCTGAGCGATGG
>JALHHX010000471.1:0-913 GCA_022837245.1 Lentisphaerota bacterium | reverse complement strand
GATGGCAGCCAACCCGGCGCTTTATGGCGAACCCAGCGACCGGCATACGCTGTGCGTTTCCACCCAGGTCGGCTGTGCCTACGGGTGCAAGTTCTGCGCCAGCGGGCTGGCGGGCTGGAAACGAAATCTGCGCGTCGAGGAAATCGTCGAGCAGGTGCTGGCCGTCGAGCGGTGGAACGCCGGGGAGAGCGCCTCCGGGGCCGCCTGCGAAAACCCCGGCTTCGGGAACCCGGGACCGGAGGCTGGCGGTGAGAACGGGAGGGCGCAAGACGCGCCCGGCGCCAGGCCCGGCGCATCCTTCGTGCCACACGGCGCGCCGTTCGCCTCCCCGGCCCGTCTGGTAAGCAACCTGGTAATCATGGGTATGGGCGAGCCGCTGGCCAATTTCGATAACCTGCTCAAAGCCCTGCGGATTCTGAATGCGCCGTGGGGCGGGGGCATTGGCGCACGGAAAATAACCATTTCGACCAGCGGGTTGGCGCCGCAAATCCGCAAGCTGGCGGAGGAGCCGCAGCAGTTCCGGCTGGCGATTTCCCTGCACGGCGCGACGGATGAGACGCGCAGCCGGATCATGCCGGTCAACCGCAAGTATCCGCTTCGCGAGCTCACCGCCGCCTGCGAGGAGTACCAGCGGAAGCGGGGGCGGATGATCACGTTCGAGTATATTCTGATTGCCGGCGTGAATGATGGCCTGGACCAGGTCCTGCCGCTGGCGGCCCTGGCGCGCCGGTTCAAGGCCAAGGTGAACCTGATTCCCTATAATCGTGTCGAGGGCCTGGCTTGGGAGCGCCCGGCCGAGGATGTGCAGGAGGCTTTCCTTCAGGCGCTGGCGAAACAGAAGGTCAAGGCCACCCTGCGCCGCGAAAAAGGCGGGGATATTGACGCCGCCTGCGGGCAGTTGCGATTGAAGACG
>JALHHX010000131.1 GCA_022837245.1 Lentisphaerota bacterium | reverse complement strand
GTGTTGTCACCCGGTACGTTATGACTCGGGTGTATGTAGAGTTTAACTCCCCTGTCAACCAGTATCTCCGCAACCGTGGTGATTGTCATCCAGACACAGGTGACAAAAGCCATTGTGGAGACGGGGCCTATCCTGTCATGATGATTCCTGAGATTAACTGAGGCATCGGCAAGTGGTGCACAGGTGTCAACCACTATGTCGGCTATGTCAAAGCCGGAAGCGGAATCGTACTGCATCAGCCAGAGCGTGTAGTTCTTGGCGGGTGTGACAGACAAGGTTTTGCCAAGCGAGCTTAGCTTGATCACCATTTTGCCGCCACCGGGCTGCGCCGTCAGCGTTCCAGTTTGTATTTGGTCGTAATCCGATCCGGGCGTTCCGCCATCGAGACTGTTCACGTCGCACTCGTATATCCCAGCCTCCTGCCAAACGAGTTCCCCCATGGTCAGGACGCCACGGCTGCCCGCCGCCGTCCCTGGAGACAGGATGCCGCCCGGCATGTTTGTGACTGTTCCCAGGCAGGTGCCAGTGCCGCGCAAAACGACGTTGCTCTGAACGATCACAGCGCCGCTGCCTGTGCCGGAACCTGCCGTATTGACTACGCTTAGCGAGCCAGCGGCTACCGTGGTCGGTCCCTGGTAGCTGTTGTCTCCGCTCAGAATGAGCATCGATGTGGCGCTGTTTTGTTTAACCTCTCCGACGTTTTCTCCAATCGAGGCGCTGATCGTGACGGTGGCCGTTCCCGCACCGGAGTTGACGATGTCGCCGGTCTGGTTCACTGCGACGCCGGAAAGCGTAATGGCAGATGTGCCGTCTGCTGCGAGAAGGATATCGCCCGCTCCCGAGAAAGAGCCCTCCATCGTGAGGGTTCCCGTCGTCGTTTTAAGGTGAAGATCGTGGTCGTTGAGCGTTACGGATCCGCTGAACCCGCCGTTGCTGCCCGAAGTGATGGTCGCGGCGCCCGTGTTGTTAGATGATACGACAATGTTCTGCCGGTAGATGTAGGAACTGGCAATCAGCGTTGTGTCGGCTGAGCCGCTTGTGTCGCCGATCGTGATTGGGTAGGCGAGCGAGCCGAACGAGTTGCAGAGGTGCGAGTCCTGGATGCGCTGGCCTTCGAGGCTTCCCGCCTTGATCGTGGCGCCGCCGTTGTACCAGCCGAAGTGTCCGATAACGAGTTTCGAGGTCGGGCTGTCCTGAACGACGCCTGTCACATTCGTTCCGATTTCGCCCGAGGTGCCGGGTGCCCCGAACAGGACGGTTCCATTTCCCGTACCCTTGTTGATTATCTTGCCTGCGTGGTTTATGCCCGCGTAGAAAGTATTTAGGGGCGTGTTGACGGTGATTCCGCCGTCTCCGTTTGCCTCTATTACCAAGTCGCCAGTTCCAGTCGTCTCGCTTGAAATGGTGAACACGGTTGTTGATTCATTAATGAGATCCACGTTGGAATTGAAGACTAGCGGGAACGTGACCTTGTCGCCTACGCTGCCAGCCCTCTGCCGGATTCGCGCCGCGGCGCCGGCGCCGTCAAGGGTCAGCGTCTGGCCATCCGAGCTGCCGAGCGTGAAAGCGGCGACAGAGTTCGGATCGCCAATTTCAAGCGCGCCGAGCGTTCGAGGCGTGGCGTCCATGTCTATCGCGATTGCCCCCACAGGGCTGTTGGTGAACCAGGCGGTTGACCCGGCACCATCCGCGATAATGTTCTCCGCCCAGTTCTGGGCGTTGCTCCAGCTTCCGGGTGCGTTAAGCACCCATGAGCCGTCATCGGCATGCGCCGAAAAGACCCCGGCAGCGAACATAAGCCCTGCCAGAGCTAGTTTTTTGAGTTCCCGTATTTGCATTGTTCCCTCGCATTTCATCCCCGTTTTAAAGGGATTGTTGGTTTGCGTGTCTTGTGCGACCGGATTCTGCGAAACGCCTTGCCGGCATGTCCGCCGCTTAGGTCGATTGTTCGTTGTTGTAACGTTGAATTTTACTCGTTTAAGGTGGGACAGGATAAAGCCTTTTCCCATTTCGGACTATCACAAGTAAGTTAAAATGCAACTAAAAACTTCCTGTTTTTACATCAAGTTTATCCCATTTCTTCAGGTTTTTCGGGTATCCCTGCGGAAAAGGTTGCCGCCGGAGGGGTGTTATGTTATAAATTCCACTTTGTTAACTGGGTTGGCGTTGATGGGATGCGAGTCTCCAGACGCCTGGCAAGACCAAAAATTTCGGAACCACACATTAATATGAGCGATAAGCGCAAAAAGCTGATAATGAACGTTGATTTCTTTGATGAACTCGCGTTGCACTGGGACAAGGGTTTTATGGATGCGGGCGATGTCGAGGAGCTCGTGGCAACGTGCGCGGGGAACGGCATTGATTCATTGTTCTGGCGTGCGAACGGGCTCGGCACTGCCGGATACCCAAGCAAGATCGTTGGCAGCGCGGAATGGGCCAGGACCGCGGATTTCTCTCTGTCGGTCGCCCGGATGTCGAAAAAGGAGCAGGAAGCTTACGCCGCGAACAAGGGCGAAGGCGAGCCGTGGCAGGGTCGGCTCACTGCCACGCTGGAGCGGATGGATCCGATCGCGGAGGCGCGCGACGCATGCCGCCGGCATGGGATCGATTTTTTTATTTGGCTTGATATCATTGACGAGCGCCGCGGAAAGTTTTTGAATGAGCACCCGGAATGTCTGGTTCTGGGGCGCGACGGCAAGACCGTGTGGCCCGGGTTGCGCGACTATGCCAACGATGCGGCCGTGGCGAACGAACTGGCGGTGGTCGAAGAGCTGCTCGCATACAAGCCCGACGGCCTGTATCTCAGTACTTCGTGCCACACGCGCCATCTAAACTTCCCTGAACCTGAGGATTTCTTCGGCTTCGGCCCCGAGACGGTGGCCGCGTACAAGCGCGCAACCGGACGCGGCGTTGAAGAAGGCGAATTCGATGCCGTCAAGTGGCACTCGATAAAAGGCGACTTCTTCACGGAATTTTTGCGCAGTGTGAAAGCTCGCGCGAAGGCTGTTGATGCAAAGGTGGCGGTAGGGACGCAGTTCGGGCCGTATACAAACCTCACAAGTCCGTACTTCGACGGCGATGTCAAGTTCCGCTTCGAGACGCAGTGGAAACGCTGGATTGACGAGGAAATTGCCGACGCATTGATTCTCGGCGACTACGAATGGCCGTGGGACAGGGTGCCAACCTGGCAGCCGAAGGGCTATATGGCTCCGAAGGGCAAGCAGATCGCCGACGTTCTTGCCGGTGAGTACGTGGCGTACTCGCGCGGGCGCGCCGATCTCTACTTCTTCTCAAGCTGGCTCTCCGCATATGCGCAGCACCATAACGGCGCCTCGGCGGCCGATCTCGACGGGGCGATGCGCATGCGCGCGCTGACGATCCTTGACACGGCGGTTGACGGCATCTGTCTGCACGAGGCACATACTTTTGAATATTACAAGGGATTTGACACAATCGCCGAAATGCGCAAGACGCTAGATTCCGGCATTGCATAAAAAACGCCAAGGGGAGGAAAAATGAAAAATCAGAACGAAGCAAAAAGCAAGAAGCGCAAGTATTCGATAATTCTTGGGAATCTCGGCAACACCTGCGATAGATTTCTTTCGTCGGGGTACAAGGATCCGCTGGACAAAGAGCTTATGCTCGACCAGGCTGCCTCGATCGAGGGCGTGACGGGCATTGAGCTTGTCGGGACTTGGGACATCGACGACAAGAGCGTTGACAAGATGAAGACGGCGCTCAAATCGCGCGGACTCGTCTGCTCCTCCATAATTCCCGACCTCTTTGCGCGCAAGCAATGGGGCGAAGGCGCGCTGGCCTCCGCGAGCGCCAGCATCCGCCGCCAGGCAGTGGCCGAAGTCAACACAATGACCGACATCGTCGTCGAGCTTGGCGGAAATCTCATAAACATCTGGCCCGGGCAGGACGGCTACGACTACCCCCTCTCCGCGGACTATTTGCAGGAGCGCAGGTGGATGACCGAAAGCATCGCGAAGTGCGTTGAGCACGCGAAGAAGAAACGCGTCAAGATCGCGCTAGAATTCAAGATGAAGGAGCCGCGCACGCATTCGTATCTGGCGCGGACGGCGGACACGCTGCTCGTGGCCAAAGACATAGGAGAGTCAAATGTCGGCGTCTGCATAGACACGGGGCACTCGTTCCTAGCCTACGAGAACGTCGGCGAGTCGGTCGCGATGCTCAAGATGGCTGGCAACAAGCTCTTCCACATGCATTTCAACGACAACTTCGGCTCGTGGGACGACGACATGATCGTCGGCTCGATCCGCTTGCCGGAATATTTCGAGATGCTCTACTGGATGGAGAAGACGGGCTTCAACGGCTGGTTCAGCATGGACCAGTATCCGTACCGCGAAGATGGTTACGGTGCTGTCCGCTCCAGCGTTTTATTCCTTCAGCGCATGCACAAGCTGCTCGACGAGACTGGGCTCGACAAGGTCGAGGAGCTGATCCGCCAGCGAGACCCTGTGGCTACGTCGGCCTTTATTAGAGACAATCTGATCGCGCAGTAAGCCGCGGGGGGAGACCGCTTGCTCAGTTGCCACCCGAGGAGGTGGTTATGGTGAGCGAGATATCCCCATCTTGTGATTGCTCGGCCACGCATTCAACGGTGCCGAGCGGGACTATTGCATTGAGTGTTTGCGTGGCGGCGGCTATATAGTCCGCCGCCACGCGGCTTTCCGGGCTCCCGTCGAACTTCATCGCGATCTGAGCTATTGCGCCGATGTGGCGGGATTCTTCGGCTGTTTTGCCTAGGTCAATACGGAGGGCGGCGAAAGCATCGGGATATTCGCCGATCCATGTGTTGACGGAATCCGCTATGCTGCGGGAGCCGGGGGAGCTCTTGAACATTTCGCGCTGGCGCCGTTGGCTGCCGTAATGGGAGCCGGCGAGCAGAAAGTCGCCTTGTTTCTCAACGAATGCCATTTCGGATGTCCGGGACCTGCCGAAAGGTTCGATCTTCGGATGAATGAAGAAGAGGGCGGAGTTCTCGGATTCGAAGCGCAGGTCGGAATCGGAGCTGGCGGCCAGCGCCTGTATGTCCTGAGTCCAGTCGGAGAAATCTGCTTCTGCGTCGAACGGCGCCGCAATGTTCAGCGCGGGGCTTGCGAGCATGGCGATGCGCCCTTGGTAAGGTTTGCCGCTGATGTATGCAACCGCGCAACCGCTGGCGAGGGGCGGAGCGAATTGGCCAAGGTAAGAGGCGGCGGCGGTGCCTGTGGCCAGGAGGATTGCAGCGGCATCGTCCGGCACGCCGGCGCCCGGTGTGGTGGCTGGATCAAACGACTTGAATGGCGGCAGCGGAGGCAACGAAACAGGGAACGGGTCGGGGGTGCTGAGGCTGAGGGTGAAGTCGCGCTGCGCCAGGGATGAGAGGGAGGCTTCGATGGGGGAATAGACCCGTGTAAGCAACGGATCGTAAACCCAGAACTGGTGTGTGGCGTAGTTCATGGACTGCCACGGCTTTTGCGAGGCGAATGCGATCGCAGGCGTGTCGTTTGGGCCGAGGGCATGGACGCGCGCGGCAAGGAGCCGGACCGTCTCAGGGTGTGTCGACAGAGTTGCAAGCAGCATGCCGTCGACCACATCCATCGCAAGAACAATGTCTGTGCCTTCGGCGTTCTTAAAGTCTTTGAATGTGAGATATCGCGTTCCAGTGTCGGTGGTGGAGAGTTTGCCGAGGCCTGGAACCCATTTGATTCGCCACAGGATCTCCATTATTTCGCTTCTCCAGCCTACGTGGCTGGCGGCGGCGATATAGTCGTGGCTTTCAGGGTAGTATGGGTTGGCGGGGACGTACCCAGCGACGGTGTCGGCGCCAGTGAGCCAGAAAGCCGTCCAGTAGATGCCGGCTGTGTCTTCCTCAATCGTTTCGGTGTCGTAGATCCCCAGGTTGGCCAGGATTGGGACGATTGTTTTGTTTCGGAATGCGCCTTTGAGTTCGGCTGCGATATTCTGGTGGTACGATGCGATCGAAGCATCGGGCGGCATTGCGAGGAAAAGCGAATGGAGACGTTTGGGGTGGTACAGCATCCACGCGGCCAAAGCAACGGCTAGGAGCGTTACCGCGAGGCGCTTGCGATTTCTGGCTTTGTCTGGCTTTTTTTGCATTTGCGTAAATCATACAAAAAACGAGTTGGAGTTTGAAGCGCGAATTGGCGCAGGTGATTTGCAAGTTAAATGGTTCAGCTCTTTAAGCTGCTTCGTTGAAAGCTTCATTTGCTGTTAGTCCTTTGAGTGAGTATGGTCTTGGGATGGAGTT
>JALHHX010000130.1 GCA_022837245.1 Lentisphaerota bacterium | reverse complement strand
GTGGCATCGGCAATTTTTTTCCCGTTCAGCGTCCACTCGTAATTATTCCCTTTCAGGTTTTTGACGCTGGGAGCCAGCGTTATTTTGTCGCCTATGTTTAACAGGTAGTCGCTGGTTTCGATTCCCGAAATATCGGGAGCCAAAATCTCTTCCTTACACGCGGTAAAGAGCATCGCCGTGAATAGTATGGCGAAAAGAATCTTCTGTTTCATTTTGCTTTTGAGTTTATGAGTTAATGAATTTGTTTAAAGGATTTATTATTTATTTGGTTCAGCGTATATTTCATAATCAAATGCATTTTCTTTGGGGGCGAACTTCAACAAAACAATGGTTGATGTGGAAGTAATCCACTCCGTCGTGATAGTCGGCTATAACTATCCAGCCACCGCCGCTGACAGAACTCACTCCTGTATTGAATCCCGATCCCCAGTAGTGGTTGCCCCATACGTATGACCCGCCGACTCGCGTGCAAATTCCGTACGCTTGGTCGGAGGTTCCAGCGCCATAGTGCAAAACATGTTCGTAGTTGGAGTTCTTTTGACCTACATTGGCCAGAACGGCGATAAGCGTCCTGGGGTTTGCTCCCGTTGCAGGAAGACATGAAGTGTTTAAATACTGAGAGTCGAAGCGTACGCCTGGAAGTCCATTAGTTACAGATGGAACGAACAAAGGGCGGATATTGTCCGTCGCCTGCGTGGCATGCTTGTCCTTACCGCTCTTGTCGCTCCACTGCGATACGCGTCCGACTGAAGTCGTTGTTATCGTGGAACTGTCTGCGGCGTCGAGCCAGAGCTCAAGCCCAGAAATATCAGTTGGCGAAAACGCCATCACCTCCATGGCGCAAAACATTGCCGCACCGCCAATCACAAACCCAATTATTTTTGACTTTCTCATGCGCACTCCTGTTTTATTTGAATCCTTGGTTATGACCCTTAACAATTACGGCGTTTTGTCGACAACGCTAACCTCCGGAAGGTGGAACAAACCACCAAACGCATCACCAAACTAAAATATTTTCGGAAATTAGTCAACATTGAAAACAAACTACGATACGTCGCTTGCCAGTTCAATACGGTTGAGTCCTGGTTTTGACCCTGTTTTGAAGCTCTCTGGCGCGATATCCGCGCCCGTCACCAAATCACGGATTTTCAACACAGGGCGTATTGTGTCGAGCCTGAGGCCGTCGAGCGCTTCGCTGCGTATGGCAGCACGCATAGTGCATATGCCCCGTCGATTTCCATGCTACGCCACTCCACGCCGTCAAGCGCCCCCATGGCTCCATCCAACTCAACGATACGTACGTCATCACGCCAGACCGCAACGCCTGGCATGCCCGTTGCGTCAAATGAAAACGACACCGAAATGTTTTTGAGGTTGCGTCATAAAGTGTGACACCAAGCACGTGCCTTTTTTTTGGGGGGGGCCTTTGGAGGCGAAGCCTCGTATTTCCGGGAGGGCCCGCGGGCCCTCCCGGAAATGGTTTTACATGTAAGCCCTGTTTTATTTTGGCCCGCGATTTTATAGGCAAGTTTCAGTAGTTCGCGCTTTTTCATCTCAATGGTGTTTCTCAAGCTTATGGGATCGTTTTGGGCCAGCATCAAACGAACCTGGTTTTTGTGCCGCCCGTCAATATCTGGGCACTCCAGGATTCTCATTGCTGGCGTTTTTGGGGGTTTCTCAAACTGTTTTATGTACTTGCGCCCCTCCCGGCGCTTGGAGAGGAGGCGTTGAGTGGGACTATGGAGATTATCGAATAGCGATTGAAGGATGGCGATCTCGTTCATGGGCTCCACAAGTTCGCTTTGGTCAAAGCGTCCACAGCCAAAGAGCCTCCGTACGCGGTGCCTGTTCTTCTGCTCCACGTGGGCGTTGTCGTTCTTTCGGCAAGGATGGGGGCGGGAGTGACGGGCATCGGGGCATAGTTCCGGGAAGCTCCTTGCAATATGATGGTTGAGAAATTCGCTTCCGTTGTCAGTATTCATAGTCTTAATCTCAAATGGAAGCACGCTGAACACCTCGCCTAAACGCTGGCAGACCGCTTCAGCCCCCTTGGTCCAGACGCAGCGGATTTCTGTCCAATGTGTCGCCACGTCGGTGAAAACAGCAGACCAGATGAAACTCCCTGCCATGCTGCCTCCACAATGCGCCACGGTGTCAGCCTCGATCCAGCCAGCCTCAGAAGGTGTCCGCAAGGGCCAGACATCTACTTTCAAAGGTACCAGCCCGCGGTTGGCCTCCAGGCTTTTGTTCCGGCGCCTCCCGCGCCCGCCCCGGTGTTCTCTGTGGCTAAAAGAACACGGCGGCAAAGCTCCCCAAAACCCACGGCAACTCAGGCGGAGCATTAGCGGGACATCGGAGTTTAAACCCACCGCTGAAGAGCTTGGCGTTCTGTGGTTAATCGATCGCTGGGAGATCCCCCAGTCGAGCTTGAGATTATATTCGGAAAGGTGCCAGACTCCGAGCACACGCAATCAAACCACGTATCAGAAGCGGAACATAAACCTGGCGGGTTGACGGCTTCGCATGAAGCAACCATTTACAGGCTACCTATGCAGGTAACAGATTGCGTTCAAGCACCGCCCATGTCGGTTTAATGTGGCGCACGCGCGACCAGCCAGCAGCCAGTGTTGCACTAGATGCTGGCTGACGGCATATATTTCGGTGTCATGAATTATGAGTCAATGCGCGCCCCCAAAAAAACTATTTGACAACATGTCTTCTTTTTGCTTCACTGGTTGCCAACTGGGGCGCATGCTTTTTAACACACTATAACTTGTTGGCAACAGGTCATGAATACAATCGCCATTTCACCCCCCCCCCGCATAATGTATGCCGTGTATGCCGGCTCCGCGGGCCGCGCCGGATAACGCGCCGCCGCGGTGCGCAGTTGGCCGCAGCCCTGTTGATGAGCTTCCTCTTTCCAGCCCTGCCGACCATATTAAGTGCCGCCGAGGCCGCCACGCCTGACGCGGAGTGGCAGGCGGCCGAGGCGCTTTTCAAGGAGCGCCGCTGGGCCGAAGCCGAAAGGGCATTTGCCGCGTACGCGCGCCGCTTCCCGCCCCCGCCCCGCAAAGCCGAGGCGCTCGCCATGGCGGGACGCTCATGCCAGGCGCTTGAAGATTATGCCGGGGCGCGGCGCCACTTCGAGGCCATCATCCGCGAACCGGCCCTCCTGCG
Organism: Lentisphaerota bacterium; assembly: GCA_022837245.1. Lineage (GTDB taxonomy): Bacteria > Verrucomicrobiota > Kiritimatiellia > RFP12 > UBA3636 > JAAZFF01. The sequence continues at coordinate 3,109 of JALHHX010000130.1, read as the reverse complement.
CAGCGAGCCCGACGCCGTTGCAACAGCCTTCGATTCGCTCCATCTGCTGCTCCTCGCCGAAAACAAGCCCGCCGCACAGCGCCGGCGTCTGCTGGCCGATTTCCAGCGGAAGCTGCCCGCCTCGCCGCTGCCGGCCAGGGCGCACGAGCGCGAGGCCGACGCCCTGCTGGCGGCCGCCCATGCCAAGGAGGCACTCGATTCCTACCGCGCCGCCGCCGCATGGCTCTCACCCACCGGCACCAACATCGCCGTATTATTGGAAGGAAGCCTCGCCACCGCCCCAGGTCCGCTCTCAGAAGACGATCTCCCGCTCCTGCTCTCCGCCGCCCGCAGCCGTCCACAGATATCCGCCGGCCTGGTGGCGGTCCTGGCGCGGCGCAAAGAGGGCTGGCGGGCCGAAGATCTGCATGCGCATCTCCTGCTGGAAGCAGGCAAGGCCGAAGCCGCCGCCGACATCTGGCAGGAGTTGATCAAAAGCCGCCGCGGTCCCGCCGACAGCCTGGCGCTATCACGCGCCGAGGCGCTGGGAACTGCAAAATTTGCCGACGGGATCGCGGCCTGCCGGGAATGGCTCAAGGCCTACCCGCAATCGGGCCTGCGCGAACGCGCCGAGGCACAGCTCGCACTCTTGCTGGCGGACAGCGGCCACCTAGCGGAGGCTGCCGCCGCGCTGGCGGCTTTCCTGGAGCGCTATCCCCAGAGCCGCTTCGCCCCGGCAGTCGACGAAACTTTGAAAAGATCACAGGCGGCATCCGCCAAAATCGCCGGACTTGAGGCCGAACTCGCCGCCAAGGAGGAGGCGCGCCGCGCCGACCCCGCCCTGGCCACTCTGGAACGCGCCGAAGAGTTATTCGCCCACAAGCGCTACGACCTCGCCCTCAATGAGTTCATGACCTTCCGCAGTATGCGCCAACACCACCTCTGGGGGCGCGCCTGGTATGGCTTGGGGCAGACCTTCCACGCCCTCGGCCAAACCGACAAGGCTCTGGACGCCTGGACCGAGATCCAGCGCCGTGCAGTCATAAATACCAATATCGCCATGGTCGCCGAATCGTACCGCGCCAGCGGTGACGCCTATCTCGAGGATCGCGCCGATCCAGCCCGGGCCCTGGCGGCTTACGGCTCCGCCCTGCGGCTGAAGCCCGATCTGGCCGACGGCGCCTTCGATCTCAACCGCGGCCTGGCGCTGCTGATGCAGGGGGAGACTGCGCAGGCCGTTGCCATCTTCACCGAACGCCGCGACGACGCCGCTGCCGACCAGGTCGAATTCCAGCGCTGGGACAACCTGGCGCGACAGTGCGCCGCCGGACATCTGGCTCCGCTAACCGACGGCCTCCCGCCGACTCAGCGCCGGGCGCAGGCCGACCTGGCCATGGGCGAAGCGCTCTCGGCGGTCGGCAGCTTCGAGCGCGCCCTGCGTCACTACCGCCGCGCGACACGCCCGCTGTCCGGCCAGGCCGGCGGGGATCTCTGTGCGCTGGGCATGGCGCGCGCCCATGCGGCCCTCAATCAATCCAAAGAGGCGCTGCGCCTCTTCACCCTATTCAAGGAGCGCTTCCCCCGCAGCCCGCTGGCTCCCGGGGCCATGCTGCGCGCCGGGGTTCTGAGCGCCTCGCCCAGGGTTGGCGACTTCCGCCAGGCGCGCGAATGGTTTGATCTACTTGCGAAGCGGCACCCCGGCACGCCGGAAGCCCTCGCCGCCGAGTTCTACAGCGCCACTCTCGCCTGGCGCGAGCGCAAGTGGGCCGAAGCCGAGAAACTCCATAAAGCCTTCGCCGCCGCGCATCCCGACTCCCCCCTGGCGCACGTGGCACTAGAAGAACGCCTCCCCGCCATCGCTGAAAGGTCGCTCGAGGCTCCGCTCCACGCACCGGTCGACCGCGCCAACGAAGTAATTGTGGAGCCGGGCAGCCGCAAGCGCTCGGCCTTCCCGATCGACAAAGAGACCTCATACAACGCCCATCTCGACGTCAAATCCGCCGATCTCCCCTTCAAGGAAACCTGGATCGAAGATATCGACTCGCGCGGCGGCACCGTCCTCTGGACCGGGCCGGCTAAACTATCCGGCAAATGGCACCGCTACCATCTCTCCAACGCCTACTCCAGCCAGGAATACGTCATGGTGCGGGGCGACTTCCTGCAGCCCCCCGGCAGCGGCGGCGGCGGCGCGGGCGGCCTGCCTCCCTTCCGGGTCACAGTCCCCTCGGTCGACGTCGACTGGACCGGCTTCGAAGCCGCCGGCGACGAGACGGACGAGGAAACGCGCTTCGTCATAGTTCCGCTCAATACCAACAAAGTCGACGACACACGCCATGTTCTGCTCTGGGACCCGTACGACGACGACGAACGCAACGCTCGTCCCACCTTCGCGCATGGCCGGCGCGTCAACCCCGACATCACTCTCGACTGGGACGCCAAGGGAACCTTCCTGCTGGTGGACTCCAAGGGTGCTCCCCACAGTCAAACCATTGAGGCGAGCGGCGGTGAATTCAAGAGAAAGAACATGGAGGGCGCTCTCAAATACACCTTGGCGCCGCTCCCAACCAATCCCGTTCCGAAGCTCTCCTTCAGGATCCATGCCGGGGGTCAGGAAACGCCTGATGGCAAAGCGCTAGACACGATTCGCGGCCGCGCCGTGCTCGTCGACCTTGACATCGACGCCAACGGCGACGGCGCGATCACCGACGACGACGAGCCTCTCGAAGAGAACCCCGGCGGCTACGCCTGCCTCTGCACCAACAGCTTGACACCGATCAAACTCAAGGTCGCGCCTGTCGGCTTACCTGGCCGGGTGACCCTCTCGGCACCGATGGGCGGCGAGCGCATCAAGGTCTGGCGGAACGCCGACCGCACCGGCGAGGTCGTCCTCCCGAAGGAGTGGAACTCCGTGACGAACGTCCCCTCCGTCCTCCACGTTGAAGGCGTCACGAACAGCATCACCGCCCGTGACATCGCCCTGACGCTCACATACGACGAAAACCCGCCGAACCAAAACAACCCTCTCTTTAAATGCGAGGACAGGGTAAGGTTGACGATCGTGAAGGTGGATTTGGAAGGGTATGAAGCCTGGCGCGAGAATGACGGTGACGTGGTTCCGGCTGACGAGGAG
>JALHHX010000470.1 GCA_022837245.1 Lentisphaerota bacterium | reverse complement strand
CTCACTTCCGTCTTAACACGCTGCCACTGTGCCACAATTCCCAGCCCAAGCGCAAGCCCCGAAAAAAGCAAAGATGAGCATGGCGAACCTGCCGTTGCTATTTCTCTGAGCGGAATGTTAGGGTTGCCGCCGATGAAATCCAAAATGAATGGCTGCGGCAAGATGTATCGGCGACCGGGGAGCTGCCAGATAATCGCCGTTTTTATGGTCGCGCTCGCGCCGCTAGTGGCGAATTGCCAACCTTCCGTGCCAGCCGCGCGAGTGGTCGTAATTACCAATGCCCCGGCCGCAAAACCGACCGATGTCGTCGCTCAAGCCACGCTTTCGCGCTGGAAACCGATCTTTCGGGGCGTGGAAATATGCGAGGGCGCGACCAAGGTTCCTCGACGCCTGCAAGTTCGGGCAGTTCGGATAGATCTGCGTGAACCGACCATCCGTTTTCTGGTCACACCGCGGATCGGCAACGGCACCAACGCCTGGGGAGGCCGTACCACTTCCGAGTTTCTAAGTGAGTTTAAATGCCAAGCCGCGCTCAATGGCTCAATCTTTGACGTATTTGCCAAACAGCGGGGTGATCCGACCCGCGTGCAGGGCCTGTCATTGTCTCGCGGAGACCTCTATCAATCCCGGCATGATTGGGACGCGCTCCTGATCAGCCAGGACCGGCGGGCTTGGGTGGCACGTTCACCAGTGGACGTCCGAGGAGCCTATAATGGCCTGAGCGGATTCCATGCCCTGCTGATCAATGGCACGAACAATGGCACGATGGTCAGCCGCCACCCGCGCTCCGCAGTGGGAATCAGCCGTAATTTGCGCTACCTCTACCTTGTCGCAATTGATGGCCGGCAAAGTGGCTACAGCGAGGGCACCACCACGGCGGAGACGGCGGAATGGATGCGTAAACTCGGGGCTTACAACGCGCTAGTGCGGATTACCGGTTGGGGTTGAGCGCAGAGTGGCCAACCACCTCGGCGTATTCGCCCAAAAACTACCGAACTCCGGGCGCGGGAGACGCTGACGGGAGCTTGCCCGAGCGATTAACCGGGCCACGGCGGACGCAATGTTGCGCCAGGCTTTTCAGCTCACACTTTGCCGAATTTTCGCAGCGCCTCGAAACAGCGCGCGACCGCATCAAGGGGATCCCGCGCACTCTCATGCTCGACAATATACCACTGGGTTTTGCCCTTGCGCTCGCAAAAGGCAAAAACCGACTTCCAATCCACTTTGTCTTCGCCTATGACGGCATCGGGTCCGCCACCGTGGGCTTTGAGGTGAATCGTCTGCTCCCGCCCGGGATACCGATTCAGCACGGCGACTGGGTCCGCCCCTCCGGCCA
>JALHHX010000005.1 GCA_022837245.1 Lentisphaerota bacterium | reverse complement strand
ACTACTGGATGCTCTACAACGAGACTTCATACCAGTCGGAATGGTCGCAGAGCGCGATACGGGATATCGAGGGCAGGGTCAAGGGCGGCGGAGGGGATTCCCGCCAATCGACTTTCCCTGACACCGGGCACGACGCATGGAGCAAGGCGTGGCGCGAGGACGGGGTGTGGGAATGGATGTTCAGCAAAACTGCGGAAGGGAAGCCCGTTGGGGCCGCGGGGACGGTGTCCGGCCCGCGCCCGGCGGCGCCGGGGCGTACTGCCGGGGCGTTCCTCGAAGACGCCACCTGCACGGCGAGCAAGCCAGGCACGGACGAAGGTCACGGGCCGGAACGCGCCGCCGACGGGCTCGACGCGACATGCTACGTCTCCGGGGAGCTCGTGGGACGCGGCGACTGGTGGATGATAGAATTCGCCGAGCCGGTGAAAGGCCGGATAACGGTGCATTCCGGTACACGCGACGGGCAGGGGCGTCTCAGCACCGGGCGTGTCGAAGTCTCACGGGATGGACGGTTGTGGAGCCGGGCCGGCGGATTCTCGCGCCGTACTGGTGACTGCTCATTTGTCCAGCGCACCGGAATCAAGTTCCTTCGCGTGCTTCCCGAGCCGGCCAAGCCCGAAACGCTCACCCTTCGCGAAATCACGGTCGCGCCTCAATGACAAGATATAGAAAGGGCATTGGTTGGGCATGGTTGTTTGCGCTATTGGCCGCCGCCACTCTTGCGGGAAACTATGACAGCCTGGGCCGTCTCGCCAAAAATGCGGGATACCTGCGCAGCACTTGGGGCGGACGCTGCTACCGGAGCGCGGGCGACCACGTGGATTTGCCAAGAAGCATGGTTGAGCGCCATGTGGCGAAAGGCTCGGATATATACTTCGTCTACGGCAAGGATGGAGGGCTCCGCCCGGTGGGGCGCTCGCAGCATATCGCCATGTCGTGGGCGGCCTGCCCGTATCCCGTGCGCTATGGAGGCGCGTCTGATATTGGCGATGCGGACGCGGTGCTAATAACAAAATACGGCCCGGACCCGGACTTTGCCACGGCGGGGCTTGATTCCGGCGGTTTTGAAAAGGTTGACGAAGGCGGCGGTCTTGCATTGTGGATGAAGAAGGAACGGCAGCCGCAGCTGGAAGCGCCAGCCGCGCCCCCATCTCCAATCCGTGAATTGGCGGGTCTCGCGGCGCCCGCATTCGCCACCGCTGCAGGGGCGGTCGTGGCCGGTTGGACGGGTGCTCTGCTGAGCCTGCTGGTGTTTTCGGTTGTGATGGCATTTCCGCCTCTTGCCGGTTACAAGCCGCCGCAGCTTTTCGTCGTGGCAGCGTCCGCACTCTGCCCCGCCGTGATATGGCTCCTGCGGAATTGGCTGAGGAAAACGGGCGAAGAGCGTCACAGTCCACACTCTGCCACACGCGGCTCCGCGGAACACCGCCATTCATGGTGTTTTGCTCTGGCGGCGGGGTTGCTGTTCGCCCTGCTCGCGGGTGCGCTGGCGCTGTCGCACACCCTTGTGGCTCCAAATGGGCTTGGGGTGTCCGGAGGTCGGGCCAAGCTGATGTACATAGCCGGTGGAATGCCTCCCGAATTTTTCACGGACGTAGCGAGGCGTACACTGCAGCCCGCCTATCCGCCTGGACACGCGCTGATAACGCTTGGGTGTTACGGGTTGGCTGGCGGTTGCGGGGAGTGGCTTACACAACTTGTCGGCGTCGTCGCGGGCGCGCTTGTTTTCGTCTTGCTTGGCAATCACACCGGGAAGCTTCCCGCGCGTCTCTGGGTGATCGCAGTCATGATATCTCCTTTGGCATTGCGGATGGGGTCGTTGTACTATGCCGAGCCTTTTGTGGCGTTATTCACGCTCGTCGGCTGGGAGCGTCTGCGTAAGGATGGCGATGATCCTGTAGGATGGCTGCTTGTCGGCGCGGCTGGCTGGTTCAAGAACGAGGGGCTTGTGTACCTGCTGGCAATCTGGCTTGTTTTGAATTTTGCAAGGCTCAGGAAGGCTGCCGCATGGCGCAATTTGGCGATTGCGGCGGCTTTGCCTGTGGCATGGCACGTCTGGTGCAGACTGCAAGGGGCGTCGCTGGATGATTTTGGAGTCTTCTGGAGACCGGATATAATGCAGGCATGGGAGGCGGCTGTGAGCATGTGCAAATACGCATTCGCTGAGCCGTGGCTTTACGGTTTCGCTTTCCCCGTTGCGCTTGTGGTGCTGGCTTTTCCAGCATGTCGCCGTCCGAATCTTCAGCGGGCTGTTGCCGTTTCGGCGCTGTGCGCGGTGTTTTTCGCATGCATATTCGCCATCAGCGAATCCCCCCATTTAGAGTGGCAACTCAAAAGCCTTGAACGGCTCCTGTGGGTGCCATCGTTGTTGCTCGTCAGGGAAGGAGTGCGTGAGTGTGGGAGTAAGCCTTGACGGCGCGGTAGCCGCACTCGGCGACCCGCAGAACGCACGTGCCGGTGCCGCGCCGCGCACTTATCTTGTGGCGCCGGGGGGCGGGGATATGGTAGAATGACCGCGTACGCAAGGCATAATGGCGTTTGCTGGCGGCGGAGTCCACGGAAATGAGTTTGGGAAAGAAAAAGAAAAGGAGCGGGTTTAGATCCCCTGCGGCGTGTCTATTGCCTCAGTTCGAGGAGAATATGCGCCGCGGCGGCAGAGGGAGGCGCGGCGCTGAATACGCGAGCGACGACGAGTCGCCGGGCAAGCTCTTCACATACGTGTCTGCCGGGAACATAGAGCTGCCGGGCGAAACCGATGCCAAACCCGTTTTCGTGCGCAGCAGGAGACCCGTGGTCCTCATGGCTGTGTTGCTTGTCTTAATCTGGGTTTTGTTCTAGCAAGGGAGGCTGAAAATGAAGTTGTCTTTCTCTACCTTGGGCTGTCGTGAATGGAACTTGTCCACAATAGTCGAACGCGCCCGCGAATACGGCTACGAAGGAGTGGAATTCCGCGGCCACATGGAAGAACTGCAGCTCTGGAAAGTGCCGGAGTTCTCCACGGGCATCGCGGAGACCCGCGCGATGTTCAAGGACGCGGGGCTGAAAATCCCGTGCCTCGGTAGCGACGCCAAGATGTACGCCCGGCAGGCGGATCGCGCCAAGTGGCTTGAGGAGATACGCCGCTATGCCGACGTGGCGTACGGATTGGGAACTCCTTTCATCCGCGTGTTCGGCGGCGTGGTGGAAGAAGGGGTTGCGATGGAGACGGCTCTGGGCGCAGCCGCCGAGTTCCTTAATTCCGCATCCGTGATCGCGCGCTCGGCGGGGGCTGTAATTCTCGTGGAAACGCATGATGCCTGGGTTGATTCCCGGGCGCTGCTCGAGGCCTTCAAAACGGCGCGGTTTCCTCGCGGCGCTGGCGTTCTGTGGGACGTCCATCATCCCTTCCGCCAAAATGGCGAGGATCCAGACGATACATGGAAGAATATAGGCCAGTTGGTGAAATACACCCACTGGAAAGATTCGCAGTTGGAGAACGTTCCAAAGAAAGAAGAGACCTCCGCGAAAAGGCGCGTCAAGCCGTGCCTCATGGGTTGCGGCGACATCCCGTTGCGCCGCATGATCGAAATCCTTTCCGACTCCGGCTATGAGGGCTGGTGCTCGCTCGAATGGGAGCGCCGCTGGCATCCGGAGATCGAATCGCCAGAAGTCGCTTTCCCGCAGTACGTCAAGTTCATGCGCAACCTACTCTCGAAAGTCAGCAAATGAGCGGGGCGGTTTTCACCCCCGGGGAAGCAGTCGAATGGACAGGCGGTGTGTGGCGGGGTGGAGACTCTGCCACGCGCATTGAAGGCGTGTTTACCGACTCCCGGAAGCCCGTGCCCGGCGCCCTGTACATCGCAATAAAGGGAGGGCGTTTCGATGGGCACGACTTCGCCCGCGCAGCGATGGATGGCGGTGCTTGCGCCGTGATGGCGAACGTGTCCGCGGGTATTCCGGACGACATCCCGGCGTTGCTAGTGGGGGACACCGAGACGGCTCTCACGGCGCTAGCCGCGGGCTGGCGCGCCAAGGTAGATCCGAAAGTTGTAGGCATAACGGGCAGCGTAGGCAAGACCACGGTCAAGGAGTTGACGTCGCACCTGCTCGGCGCAGCTGGGAAGACAGCCAAGACCCTGGGTAATTGGAACAATTCGCTGGGGTTGCCGCAAAGCATTCTCGCCATGGACGGAGATTCGAAATTCGGGGTTTTCGAGATCGGAATGAACCACTCTGGCGAACTCTCGCCACTGGCCAAGCTTATGCAGCCCGATTGCGCGGTAGTCACAAACGTGGGGCCGGTGCACATAGAATTTTTTGACAGCGAAGAGGCTATTGCGGATGAAAAGGCCGAGCTTTTGCGGGCCGTGCCGGAGAACGGGTTCGCGGTGCTCGACGCCGATTCGCCCCATTTTGCTTATCTGGCAAGGCAGGCGAGGTGCCGTGTGGTGTCCGTTTCGCTAGTGGCGGAGTTCGAATTCAAGGCCGAGAGTTATGAGGCGGGGGACGGCCAGTTCACAGTGCGCGAGGCGGCGACGGGCGAGTCGCATGCCATCGATTGCGGGCTTCCCGGGGCGCATCAGGTTGTGAACGCGCTTGAAGCCATCGCGGTTGCGCGCCAGTTTGGGATAGGCTGGGGTGAGATAGCCGCACGGTTCCTGACGGCGCCGCGCGCCAAGATGCGCTGGGAAAAAACGGAACGGGATGGTGTGGTCTGGATCAACGACGCCTACAACGCGAATCCGGTTAGCATGTCAAAGTCTGTTGAAACCTTCACGCAAATGAAAATCAGCGGCAGGAAAATCGCCGTGCTCGGGGACATGTTCGAGCTTGGTGCAGATGAAGAGGCCCTGCACCGCAGGATAGGCGGGGTCGTCGCTGAATCTGGCGTGGATATTCTGATTGCCGTCGGCAAGCGTGCCAAATGGATCGCAGACAGCGCCCGAAAGTCAGGCATGGATGCGGCGGCGATATTCCCGGCAGCGAATGTCGCCGAGGCGAAAGAAGTGCTTGGGGACAGAGCGCGGGCCGGCGACGCCGTTCTCATCAAAGCTTCCCGCGGCATGGCGCTTGAGGCGATCATGCCGTAGTTATTAAAAAAACGTTTGGATAATGGGAGGCGGGATGATATAATCTCTTCCCGAAAACCGCACGTCCTGCGGGTTGTTTGATTTTTGGAGCTGAATACACCGTGACTTCTAACGATGAATACGTACTACAGATACTGACGGAGAACCGGGTGGTTTCCCATGAGGATGTCGACAGGGCGGCTTCCATGATGAAAGGCGACGGGCGTTCCGTGGTTGATATTCTTGTCAGGAACGGTGTCGTTGGCGAGGACCAGGTCATGGATGCGGTGGCGCGGACGTTCGGCATGGAATTCGTCGACATCTCCCAGGTGGAGTTCGACGACGATATCCGCAAGCTTCTGCCGGGCGAGCTTGCCAAGAAGTTCAGGGCGGTGCCTTTGTACGAATCCGGGAACACCATCACCGTCGCGCTGGCTGATCCGATGAACTTCGAGACGATGGACGGGCTCCGTTACGCTCTAAACCGCGATGTCGAGGGGGTGATAGCCCCGGCCAAGCAAATTTACGGCGCGTTGGCGATGCTGTATCCGGAGCAGGATTATTCCGAATTCGACGATATTATCGGCGCTTACAGTGATGAGCAGGGGGGCGTGGGGGGGGGCTCCGGGGGCGAGGCGGGGCTTGAGGAGCAGCTCGGCGTGGCGCAAGCGGGCGAATCGGATGCGCCGATCGTGAAATTGTGCGCGCAGATCATAATGCGCGCGTTCCTTTCGAGGGCGTCCGATATCCATCTGGAGCCTATGGAGAAGCATTTCCGCGTGCGTTACAGGATTGACGGCGTTTTGCACGAGCAGGAGCCGCCGCCGCGCCGGCTGCAGGGGGCGATATTGCAGCGTTTCAAGCTCATGGCCAACATGAAGCTATCCGAGAAGCGCATCCCTCAGGACGGGCGCATTCAGGTGAAAGTGAAGGGACGCGAGCTGGATTTGCGCGTCTCGACGGTGCCGACCGGTCATGGAGAGAGCATCGTGATGCGTATTCTCGACAAGCAGAACCTCGCGCTTGGGTTGCCCGAGCTGGGGTTCATGACGGACGATCAGCAAATGTTCGAGCATCTGATAACGCTGCCGGACGGCGTCATACTGGTGACGGGTCCCACCGGATCCGGCAAAACCACCACTCTATACGCCTGCCTCGGGCAGATCAACAAGCCTGATCGCAAGATAATAACCGTGGAAGACCCCGTTGAATACCAGATGAACGGCATCAACCAGGTGCATGTGCATGCCGAAATCGGCATGACGTTCGCGGCGGCGCTGCGTTCCATACTGCGCCAGGCGCCGAACATCGTGATGATAGGTGAAATACGCGACCTGGAGACGGCGTCGATCGCCACCGAGGCCGCGCTGACGGGCCACTTGGTGTTTTCCACGTTGCACACGAACGACGCCCCCGGCGCGGTGACGCGTCTGCTCGACATAGGCGTCAAGCCATTTCTGGTGGCCTCCGCCGTGCGGGCCGTGATGGCGCAGCGGCTTGTCCGCTCCATCTGCAACGAATGCCGCGAGGCGTATGATCCGACGGAGTCGCAGCTGCGTGGCATCGGGCTAAACCCCGCCGACTATTTGAACGTGCAGCTATCCCGCGGGCACGGGTGCCACCGCTGCAACCAGACAGGTTACAAGGGGCGCAAGGGCATATTCGAGATTTTCCAGGTTGACAACGAGATACAGCAGTTGATTTTCAACAACGCCGACGCCCGTGAACTACGCGTCAGGGCCAGAGAGGCCGGCATGCGCACGCTGCGGGAGGACGGGGTCCGCAAAGTCCTTTCGGGGCTGACGACCGTGGAAGAGGTTTTGAGGGTTACAATGGGAGACGAGGACTAAACATGGACGAAGACGGGAATCTTGAGATGGATCAGCTGCTGCAGATGGCAGTGGATTTTAAGGCGTCCGACCTGCACATAGCGGTCGGCGTTCCGCCGATGCTGCGCATACATGGGGATTTGCAGCAGCTCGACTTGGATCCGCTCACCCCGGACGACACCGAGCGCCTCGTCAAGAGCATAACCTCGCCCGAGCACCAGCAGATGTTACAGGAGCAGGGCGGCACGGACTTCGGTTTCGCGTTCGGCACGCAGGCCCGTTTCCGCGTGAGCGTTTTCAAGGCCAAGGGTAATTACGGCACGGTGTTGCGTCAGATCCCGAACGACCTGATGCCTCTCGACAAGATAGGGCTGCCTGCGCAAGTGGCGGAGCTTTTGTACAGACCTCGCGGGCTCGTGCTGGTGACGGGTCCCACCGGCTCCGGCAAGACGACGACGCTTGCCAGCATGATCAACTTCATAAACGAGAAGCGTTCTTGTCACGTCGTGACCGTGGAAGACCCCATTGAGTACTACCATGATCATAAGCACTGCATCATAACGCAGCGCGAAGTTGGCGCCGACGTGCCCTCGTTCAGCGAGGCGCTGCGCAGAGCCCTGCGTCAGGATCCCGACGTGATCCTCGTGGGCGAAATGCGCGATCTTGAGACAATGCAGGCGGCGATCACGGCGGCGGAAACGGGGCACCTGGTCTTTGCGACCCTGCACACCACCGGCGCGGCGAGCACTGTGGACCGTATCGTTGACTCCTTCCCGACCGACCAGCAGGAGCAGGTCCGCATGCAGCTCTCGATTGGCCTCGTGGCGGTAATCTCGCAGGTGCTGCTGCCGCGCGTGGACAAGCCGGGGCGCTGCGCCGCTTTTGAGATAATGATCAACACGCCGGGCATCTCGGCCATGGTGCGCGACGGCAACACGCACCGCATCACATCTGATATACAGACCGGCGCCAAATACGGCATGCAGACGCTCGATTCGCACCTGCTCAGCCTATACATGGCTGGGCGCATCAGCTACGACGATCTGATAACCAAATCCCGCGACCCGGACACGCAGATTGAAAAACTGAAGGAACTGACCAAGGGGACAAATTAAAGAACTGGGCCAGCGCTTTCATCGGGGAACTAAGCATTGAAAGAAAATAAATACAGCATGGACCCTGTCCTCTCGGTCGCCAACATGAACGCGCTCCTCAACGACGCGGCGTGCGACGAGATACTTGAGGAGCACAAACGAACCGCCAAATCGGTCCGCGACATCATCGTCGATGGCGGATATTTGGCGGAAGACGACCTTCTTGGCGCGATGGCGGCGTACAACGGCAGCGAAGTGGTTTCGCTGGAGGGGTTCGACGTGCCGCCGGAGGTGCTGCGCACGGTGCAGGGCAGCGTGGCCAGGCTCTACGGGGTGCTGCCCGTCGATGCGACGCCCACGAGCGTGACGCTGGCGATTGCGTCGATCCCGAGCCCGGTGGTCTCCGACGAGCTCGCGTTCGTGCTGTCGCGGGAAATCAACTTCGTGCTAGCCAGGCAGAGAGAGATCACGGATAGCATAAGCCGATTCTACGGCGACGATTCCACGATGGCGGACAATTTCCTCTCCGGGATCGCGGATATCAATTTCGACGAAGCCGGGATTTCCGGTGACGAGGAAATGGACGAGACCGCCCTCGCCGACGCCTCCGCCTCCGCGCCTGTCGTGCGCCTAGTGCAGTATGTGCTGCTGCAGGCCGTCAACGCCCGCGCGTCCGACATCCACTTCGAGCCGTTCGAGAAAGAATTCCACATAAGGTACCGCGTGGATGGCGCCCTGTACGAGATGACGCCGCCGCCCAAGTCTCTGGCGTTGCCAGTGATATCGCGCGTGAAGGTGCTCGCGGGCCTCAACATCGCAGAGCGCCGCCTTCCGCAGGACGGCCGCATCCAGCTCCCCGTGGGCGGCAGGATGATCGACTTCCGCGTATCGTGCCTCCCAACGCAGTTCGGCGAATCCGTGGTGCTCCGCGTGCTCGACCGCTCAGTCGTTTCGCTCGACCTCGAAAACCTGGGCATGCCGGAGGACGTGTACAACGACATATGCGCTGATATCGACAAGCCCAACGGCATCATAATCGTCACGGGGCCCACCGGCTCCGGCAAGACCACCACGCTCTATTCCTGCCTGCGCAGGATCAACAAAGAGGGGAACAAGCTGCTCACGGCCGAAGAGCCGGTCGAATACGACATCGACGGAATCGTGCAGGTACCAATCAACCCGATACAGGGCAACACGTTCCCGCTCGTGTTGCGCGCTTTCCTCCGCCAGGACCCCGATATCATAATGGTCGGCGAAATCCGCGACCTCGAGACGGCGCAGATCGCCATCCAGGCGTCGCTCACAGGCCACCTCGTCTTCTCGACACTACACACAAACGACGCCGCCGGCGCCGTGACGCGTCTGGTGGACATGGACGTGCCACCCTATCTTATCGCTTCCACCCTCGAGGCGGTTCTAGGGCAGCGCCTGGTGCGCACGATATGCAAGTTCTGCAAAACCGAATACGAGCCCACGCCGGACATCCTGCAGCGCCTCGGGCTTACACCAGAGCAGGTGCAGGGGAGGCGGTTTAGCTTCGGCGAGGGGTGTGACAAATGCAACAAGAGCGGGTACAAGGGTCGCAAGGGCCTATACGAATATCTGCGCGCATCCGACCCCATACGCGCGCTTATCAACGAGCGCAGGCCAACGCTTGTCATACGCGAGAAAGCCCGCGAACTCGGCATGCGCACCATGCGCGAGGACGGCGTGCTGAACATACTGGATGGCAACACGACGGTGGACGAGGTGTTGCGTTACACTTGACGCGCCGCGTTTCCGACACATGGCACTTTAGAAAGAATACGGAGCTCTGATGGAAAAGGTAATAATAGCCGGCAGCGGCCCCGCCGGTTTGACGGCGGCGATATATGCGGCGAGGGCGGGTTTCTCCCCGCTCCTAATCGAGGGATTGCAGCAGGGGGGCCAGCTCGCGCAGGCTCCGCGGGTGGAGAATTTCCCCGGGTTCCCCGAAGGGATCCCCGCGTTGGAGCTCATGGACCGAATGCGCCTGCAGGCCGAGAACTTCGGCGTGCGGTTCATGTTCGGGGAACTCGAGAGAATAAAAGTGGAGGACGACGGCACGATCTCGTGCAAAATGACGGACGGCACGATCCTGCAAACTGTCGCCCTCATCGGCGCGACAGGCGCCGCCGCGCGCAAACTCGGGATGGAGTCGGAGGCCAGATTCACAGGACGAGGCGTCTCGGGATGCGCGGTTTGCGACGGCTCCTTCTACAGGGGGAAGAAAGTGGCGGTGATAGGCGGGGGCGACACCGCGCTCGGCGACGCGCTCTTTCTGGCGCGTATATGTGAATCAGTCGACCTCATACACAGACGCGACCAGTTCCGCGGCTCGAAGATAATGGCAGACCGCGTATTGGAGAACGAAAAGGTCAAAGTGCACTGGAACAGCGTCGCCGACGAGATACTGGGAACAGACGAGGCCGGAGTCACAGCCATACGCATCAGAAACAAAGTTTCCGGCGAAACGGAAGAGCTGCCAGTGGAAGGAGTGTTCGTGGCCATAGGGCACAATCCGGTCACGGAATGGGCGGCAGGCCTTATCGACATCGATGAAGAAGGGTATTTCATAACAAATGGAACAAAGACGAACGTGCCTGGTGTCTTCATCGCGGGAGACGTTCAGGACCGCCTTTACAAGCAGGCGGTGACGGCGTCCGCGTCGGGATGCGCCGCGGCGATCGAGGCCGAACACTATATAGCAAGCCTCTGAAACGGCGAAAACCAGGGAAAGTAACTGCAATGATTAAAATTGAAACGACAAAGCACGCGCTTGCGGCTGTGTTGCTGGTTTTCACGCTGTTCGCGGCAGGCGGCTGCACTACATGTCCTTTTTGCGGATCCGTTTTGAATGGGAAGGACAAGACCGCGCCGGTGTTCACCCGGCCGGCGGACTTGCGCCGCCTCCAGGGCACGGTTTCGTGCATTGAACGCGTCGCGATCCTGCCGACTTTTGAAGTAAAGGTGCGCCTGGTCAGAATCGACACGGAAAACCTGCGGCCGTTCACGCTGGCCGAGCAGACCATCAAGGACTTCAAGGAGTTCCCCGTCGCTTTCAGCTTGGAGTACGACCACTCGCTCATAGAGGGGAAGGGCACGTACGGGCTGGTGGCGGAACTGACGTCTCAAGGAACGGTGCTCTTCAGCACGGACACGCAGTACAAAGTCCTTGCGGGGGGCGGCGAAAAAACGGATTTGGTGATAATGCGCGTCAATTGAACGCGCTGGGCTTTGGTTTTTGAGTGGAGAAAAGGAAAGAACAAAAAGACAAGATGCAACGTGACGATATCAAAAAGGTGCTTATACTTGGTTCGGGACCGATAGTGATCGGACAGGCGTGCGAATTTGACTATTCGGGCACGCAGGCGTGCAAGGCACTCAAGGAATGCGGGTACGAAATCGTGCTCGTGAATTCAAACCCTGCCACGATAATGACGGATCCCGTCATGGCGGACGCCACATATATCGAGCCACTCAATGTGGCGAGAATAGAACAGGTCATTGAAAAAGAGCGTCCTGACGCATTGCTGCCGAACCTCGGAGGGCAGACGGGACTCAACCTGGCGCTCTCGCTCTCCAAGGCCGGAGTGCTGGACAAATACGGGGTCAAGGTCATCGGCGTGAACCTGGACGCGATCGAGCGCGGCGAAGACCGCGAGATTTTCAAGTCGACGATGGCCGAGCTCGGCATCGAGACGCCGAGAAGCGAAGTCGCCCACACAGTCGAGGAGGCGGAAGCAGAAGCGTCGAAGCTAGGCTACCCGGTGGTGGTGCGTCCGGCTTACACGCTCGGCGGCACGGGCGGGGGACTAGTGTACAACGTCGAGGAACTGCGCACGATAGCCGGCCGCGGTCTTGAGGCGTCGATGACCCACCAGTGCCTAATAGAGGAATCCGTGAAAGGCTGGGAGGAGCTGGAAGTGGAAGTCGCGCGCGACGCCGAAGGACACATGGTTTCCGTTTGTTTTATCGAGAACGTCGACCCGATGGGCGTCCACACCGGCGATTCATTCTGCTCGGCACCCATGCTCACGATAGACGATGAAACGAAGGTCAGATTGCGTGATTACGCGTTCCGCATTGTGGACGCCATAGGCGTGATCGGCGGCACAAACGTGCAGTTCGCGCATGATCCTGAAACTGGGCGCATCGTCATAATCGAAATCAACCCGCGCACGTCACGGTCATCGGCGCTCGCCTCAAAGGCCACTGGCTTTCCGATCGCGTTTATCTCCGCGAAACTTGCCGCGGGATACCGCCTATCTGAAATCCCGTACTGGCGCGGCTCCGGGCTCGATAAATACGAGCCATACGGCGACTACATCGTGCTGAAATTCGCACGCTGGGCGTTCGAGAAATTCCGCGGGGCTGAGGACAAACTCGGCACGCAGATGAAGGCGGTCGGCGAGGTGATGTCTATCGGCAAGACATACAAAGAGACGTTCCAGAAGGCAATCCGCGCACTAGAAAACAAGCGCCACGGGCTGGGCTTTGCGAAGAACTTCAACTCCAAAACCCTGGATGAACTGCTGGACATGCTGCACGACGCCACCAGCGAGCGCCAGTTCATCATGTACGAGGCGATCCGCAAGGGTGCCACGAATGAGCAGCTACACAAGCTTACCTCCATCAAAGATTGGTTCATACAGCAGACGCGCGAGCTCGTTGAGCTTGAGGAGCGGATACTCAAATACAAGGGCACGTTGCCGCCGGACGACTTGCTCGTTGAGGCAAAAAAAGACGGTTTTTCGGATCGTTACCTCGCGCAAATACTCGGCGTCAAGGAGGGCTCCGTGCGTGCCCGCAGGATAGCGCTTGGCGTGGTCGAGACTTGGCATCCTGTACCCGTTAGCGGAGTCAAGGACACTGCTTATTACTACTCATCCTACAATGCGCCGAAAGACGAAGTGCCTGTCACCGACAACAAGAAAAAAGTCATGATACTGGGAGGGGGCCCTAACAGGATAGGGCAGGGGATAGAGTTTGACTACTGCTGCGTGCACGCGGCGTTTGCGCTGCGCGATCTAGGCTACGAGACTATAATGGTCAACTGCAACCCGGAGACAGTTTCGACGGACTACGACACGAGCGACAAGCTATACTTCGAGCCCGTCACGCTTGAGGACGTGCTCCAGATTTACGAGAAAGAAAAGCCGTGCGGCGTGATCGTGCAGTTTGGCGGTCAGACGCCGCTCAACATCGCGCGCGAGCTGGCGGACGCCGGCGTCAAGATCCTGGGCACCAGTATCGATTCGATCGACATCGCCGAGGACCGCGACCTCTTCAGCATGCGCATGGAGCGTCTCAATATTCCGATGCCGGAATCCGGCATGGCGTCTGATATCGCTGAGGCTGTTAAAGTGGCGAACAAAATCGGGTACCCGATTATGATACGGCCGTCGTTTGTGCTGGGCGGCCGCGGAATGGAAGTCATCTATGACGAAGACATGCTGCGTGAATACGTAGAACGTGCCGCCGGCGTTACGCCCGAGCGTCCGCTGCTACTCGACCGCTTTCTCCAGAACGCGCTCGAATGCGAGGCCGACGCCCTCTCCGATGGGGAGAATGTTTTCATTCCCTCGGTCATGGAGCACATCGAGCTTGCCGGCATACATTCGGGCGACTCCGCGTGCGTTATCCCGCCAGTTTCGATTTCCGACGAGAACCTTGAGACTATTCTTAAATACACGCGCGCCATAGCTCAGGAATTGAAAGTCACAGGTCTCATGAACATGCAGTACGCGATCGAAAAAGGCAAGGTTTACGTCATTGAGGCCAACCCGCGCGCATCGCGTACGGTGCCGCTCGTGTCCAAAGTTTGCAACATACAAATGGCGCAAGCGGCCACGCAGCTGATGCTCGGCGAGACACTGTCCTCGCTCGGCCTCGCGGCGAGGGAGATTCCGCACTACGGGGTCAAGGAGGCGGTGTTCCCGTTCTCCAAATTCCCTGAAGTCGATCCCGTGCTGGGGCCAGAAATGCGCTCCACGGGGGAAGTGCTTGGAATGGCCTCCACATTTGGCCTCGCGTACTTCAAATCTCAAGAGGCGGCAGACGGGGCGTTGCCGACGGAACGTGGCGGTAAAATGCTTGTCAGCCTATCGGAAAAGCCAGACCAGGCCGCGCACGTCGTGCGCGAGTTCAAAAAACTCGGTTTTTCCATAGTTGGAACGAGCGGAACGATCGAATGGCTGGCGGAACACGGCATACATGGCGAGATGGTGAACAAGATCGGTGAAGGGCGTCCTAACGTCCTCGACCTCATCCTAAACAATGAGGTCAAGCTGATCCTGAACACGCCGTCCGGGCGCCGCGACGCACGCGCCGACGACGCTTCTATCCGAAAGGCTGCTATAAAGTACAGGATCCCGTATCTGACCACACTTGCCGCCGCCGCCGCCGCCGCCAATGGCATACGTGCCGCGCGCGACACGCAGGGGGGGGTCAAGTCGCTCCAGGCGTACCATGCGGACATAAAATAGTTTTTGTGTATTTTTCCGCGGAAATGGTGTATATTCGATTCGTCTTAATGCCCGCCGAGGAAGTGCGGGTGGAGGTGTTTGGCGGGAAGTGAAAATTTTCATATATTATCCCCCATGTGATGGGGAAAACAGCAAGAGCGGTGGCGGCGTCTATGGCGAGGTTTGCTTCGTTTCTTTCG
The DNA here is from genome assembly GCA_022837245.1 of Lentisphaerota bacterium. Taxonomy (GTDB): domain Bacteria; phylum Verrucomicrobiota; class Kiritimatiellia; order RFP12; family UBA3636; genus JAAZFF01. Next base: position 23,869 of record JALHHX010000005.1, on the reverse strand, counting down.
ATGGATCCGCGCCCGTTGGCGCCGTGACGCGGCGCGACAGCGACGAGTATTCTATAGTAGACGAGGCGTTCCGCGCATTCCCCGGTTTACGGGAGCCGCCGGGCTCCGTCTCCGATTCAATTAGATCGCGCGGTGACCTTTGCTTCGGCGACCTGCTCATAAGTGAAAAGTCGTTTTGGGACAAATTTGGGTATGAATAATCAGAAGATGACCCACTCCGAGGAAACCCTCAGGAACGTCTTTGGCAAGTTCGTCGAAGGCGGAAAGATCGAGTCGATAGAGCAGAACCGCGGAGGGCTGATAAACCAGACGTACTTCATTTCGCAGACGGGTTCCGACGGCGTGCTGCGAAAATACGTGATGCAGTGCATGAACAGGCACGTTTTCCCAAAATTGCCGCAGCTCATGGAAAACGTGTTCAGAGTGTCGCGACACATGGAGGTCAAGTGCAAGGCGTCCAAAAACCCCGACGCCAAGCGCGGATTCCTGAACTTCCGCTGCGCTCTTGACGGACAGTGCTACGTTGATTCCGAAGAGCTTGGATTCTGGCGCATGTACCGTTACATCGACCACGCGGTAGGACGGCTCACCGCCACCACCACTTTCGAGGCGTATTCGGCCGGCAAGGCGTTCGGCAATTTCCAGTCATTGCTCTCTGATCTGCCTGAGCCCCGGTTGCATGAAACCATAAGCCGATTCCACGACACGCGCAACCGCTTCGCCGTGCTGGAGGAAGCCGCAAAGAAAGACGCCTTTGGCAGGCTCAAGGACTGCCGCGACATCATGGAAGGCCTCTTCAACCTCAAGGACGCCGCCCTCGCCATGCAGGAAGCCGCCGACGCCGGCCGCATCCCGGAGCGTGTGGTCCATAACGACGCCAAACTCTCAAACGTCCTGCTCGACGAAGAGGACGGCCGCGCCATCTGCGTCATCGACCTCGACACGTGCATGCCCGGCCTCGCGCTCCACGACTTCGGCGATCTCGTACGCAGCATCTGCACCGATTCGCAGGAGGATACCGACAAGCCGGAGTTCATCCGCGTGCGCCTAGACATGTTCACGGCGCTCTCCGAAGGGTTTCTCGCGGGTGGCCGGGGGTTCATGCTCCAGGAGGAGAAGTGTTTTATGCCAGACGCTGGAGTTGCCCTTACGACTGAGGTCGCCGTGCGCTTCCTCACCGACTACCTGAGCGGCGACGTCTATTTCCGAACCAAATACCCCGGCCACAACCTGGTCCGCGCACGCGCTCAGATGACACTCGCGCAAAAGTACATGGAAGTCCTGCCGGAGATGCGCGCGATCGTTGCCGAGGCCGATAAAGCAGCCGGCAAGTCCACTGTCGACGAGGCCGCGGAGATCGCCGTGTCATAGGAATAGGAAGGCCCGCGCATTCCCGGCTGGGGCATTCAAACAAAGAAAGGATCCGCTACGATGAAAAAGCATCTTATAATCGCGGCGTCGTTTTTGCTCGCCGTGCAACCCCGGTCCCATGCGGCTGAAGTAAAACCCGAAGTGACATTAGAAGCCGAAGGCTCGGTCACCGTCTCGTTTCACATACCTCCAGACTCCAAAGTCTTCGCCGAAGCTGTTTCGGTCAAAGCCAAATCATCGGAAGGCGTCACTTCCGAACTTGCGCCGATTAGCCCCCCCACCCCGGAGCTTCATGACGACGGCACAGCTTATTATACCTCCGATACAGTGCTCCTCTACAGACTGCCCGAACCCGCCGCCGACACAGTTTCCGTGGAGGTTGGCTGGCAGGCTTGCGTCGGCGATGTGTGCCTCTTGCCGCAGATCAAAACGTTTCAGCTTTCAGGAATTCCAGAAGTTGTAGCCGTATCGGCGGAAGAATTGACGGAGCCAGACTCCGTATACCCTGAAGGGCTGGTTTTGACGCGGAAGCTTGAAAGCGGCGCTGATGCCGAGAAGTTTCTGCAATTCCTGGCAGGCGAAACTCTCGACCATGAGGAGGGCAATCCGCTCGAACGCGCCCGTGCCAAAGGAGGCTTTTTGCTCATGGCGGGCCTCATAATGTTCGGTGGACTTCTCCTGAACTTGACTCCCTGCGTCCTGCCGCTTATTCCAATCAACCTCGCCATCCTCGGCATAGGCACGCACGGCTCCTCGCGGAAGCAGGGTTTCGCCATAGGCACGTCGTTCGGACTGGGCATTGCCATTTCCTACGGGGCGCTTGGAATTCTCTCGACCGCTACTGGTGCTGTTTTCGGCTCGCTGCAGGCATCCCCCATTTTTAACTCTATAATCGCGGCGGTGTTCTGCGTGCTTGCTCTCGCGATGCTCGGCGTCTTTACAATAGATTTCTCGCGCATCGGCGTGCGTTTCCGGCGTCAGCCTTCCGGAGATACCGGCGAAAAGTCCGGCGCATCGACGGCGCTACGCCATGCGGGCGCCTTCGCTGCTGGTGCGGGCTCGGCGTTGCTGGCGGGAGCGTGTGTCGCGCCAGTGCTTATCTGGACATTCGTGATGTCCGCCACGTTAGTCGGCGAGGGTGTCAAATTCGGTGCCGCGCTGCCGCTCTTGCTAGGTCTCGGCATGGCTCTGCCTTGGCCGTTCCTTGGTGGCGGAGTGGCGACCCTGCCACGCCCGGGCAAGTGGATGAACATCGTCAAATACACCTTCGCCGTCGTGTTCCTGCTCTTCGCAATATACTATGCTGTTCTGGCGTACCGTATTCTGTTCAAGTCCGAAAAAATCGACGTGGATAACGGTTCGGGCATAGAGTGGATTGTGGACGACGCGACACTCGGCGGCGCGTACGAAAGCAACGGCAGTCCGGTTCTGATTTACCTCACCTCCGACTCATGCGGGGTTTGCCGTAAAATGGAAGCCACCACATTCAAAGACGAAAAGGTGATCAAGGCGACGCGCGCCTTCAACGCCTACAAATTAAACTGCACCGATCTAAGCGATCCGAAAGTCGCCGCTATCTTAGAACGGCTGGGCGTCAAAGGCTTCCCTTTCTTCGCCATCTTCGAGGCACCCGCCCAGAACTCTGCTCCCTAGCCTCAATCGAGGCCGAAGCGCGCGGCGAACTCGTCCCGCACCTTTGTCAGACCGGCGCGGATATGGCCATAGTCTCCACCGATATTGAAAAAGCGCCCGCCCATCCCTTGAAAGCGGGCGGCCTCATCGACTCCGGCAAGTGGCATCCCCCACCATTTGCCGTGTTTTTCGGCGGCTGCCGCTATTCGCTCAATCGCCCGCTCGCGGGCGCGGCGGCGGTTCTCCGCCGCCGCGCGTACCTGCGCACCGCACGCGACGCGGGCGACTGCCCTGACGGGAAGTGGATTCCGACTGAACCGCTAGACCGGGAACGCTTCCGCAATGCAAGCGGGGCTAAAAACGTCACGCATCGGCATGGCGAATACCGCGACATGCGCCTCTATGGGACGATGTACGAAGGGATTTCGCGAAAGGGGCGGCTAGGTCCGGAAATCGGGCATTTCAAGCTTCTGGAACTTGCACAGCTTATGGAGAAGGTGGACAGCGCCGAGGTTGCACGCCTTGCGAAGGAGGTCGGAAGCCGCTGGATCTTCGTCAAGGATCCAAAGCCTGGGATCGTGGAAAAATCCGCCGCCCTCTATCTGGCCATCAGAGCAAAGATAAAGGAGCGCGGCTATCAAGCGTTTTCTTACAACGACGTCGACGGCATCAAGAAGCTGCTCGGCTTCGCCCCGGCCGGTGCGATGACGCTACTTCACGATGAAATGGATATCGCCTCGGCGCCGTCACGCAGTTCATCTTCAAGAGCCTGACAGGTCAGGCGGCGGCGCACCTTGAATTCTACGAGTTCATGGAAAACGGAGCGCTCATGGGCGTCCCCGACTACGTGCCGTCATACATAGTCGACGGCAATGTGACTGTCATGCCAAATGCATTCGGCAACTTCGGCGAAGGCCTGCTAAACGTTTCAAAACTCAAGACGGGCACTGTCACGCTGGCACGTCTGTGCTACAACAGCGGAAGTTACTCCATGCACATCACGACTGCAGATGCACGCACGCCGCGCAAGTGGGAGGAGGCAGGATGGGCCCCGCCTGCACCCCAGTTTCCGAGCCTCGAGATGATATTCGACTATCCCGTCGAGGAATTCATCCAGAACGTAATGAGCCAGCACTACATTATCTCCTACGGCGACAACTGCGCCGTACTGAAGGACTTCTTCGACCTGCTGTCCATCAGCGTAATCTAACCGGCTCCGCCAGCCGCGCCAGTCACGGCGCGGCATACTAGAGACCAGGGGGCTAAATTTCTGCCCTCTCTGTGTTATTACTTGTGCGCCGGGGTTGCCCTCGCATCCTCTCGGCAGCAACCATAATCGCTTTGGCATTCTTGCCGATCAACCATTACAACCAAATGGTGCATAGTGATCGATTTATTGGCACCACAAATCCACATCGAGGCGCATTAGGTGCCAGCTTGCCATGGTCTTGTAATTAGAGGGCGGGCACTTAACCGTGCCTGAACCTGATTCGCTCGATGGCGGTGATGCGGCTATCAACCCATGCGCGTTCGCCGGCTGTGTACCCGGATGGGAGCTCTACAATTGCTCCGCCGCATGAACTGCAGCAACCGCCAGCCGTTAATATTTCAGCGCCGCAGCGCGGGCACTTGCGAGTCAGCAGTTCACCGCAGAGCGCGCAATGACGTCCGCTGCCGGAAGTGCCCTGGGGCATGAAATAAACTTCGTCGCCAACCATGTATGGCATGTTGGAAGGGCAGTTGAAATTTGGGCAGACTGCCATGCCGTCACCACCCCGCGCGCTTGTACCGCCCCCACCAACTGCGGATTCTGGCAACTCGACACCGACTATTTTGGCGAGCTTGACGAGGGATTCTTTTGAAAGCACTTCCTGCCGCCCAGCCTCCATCATGCTGATGGCGGACTGCGTGCAGCCTACCTGCGCGGCCAAAGCCGCCTGCGTCAACCCCGCCTCAATGCGGGCTCTGCGCAGAATTTTGTGAAGAGCTTCCACTCCCTCGTCATTCATGTGGCAGAGTATGCACCATGACGCCGCTGGGCTTCAAGCGAAAGTTATCAACAGTACTTGATAACTTTGTACACAACTTGATTTATTGACGAGTTATGAACGCTGAAAGCTTTTATTACACAAGACTTTACCGCATTATCAACTGCATTATCAACTGCGTCTTACAACTTGATTATAACTTATGCTGGAGTACGGCCGTGGGCCTTAAGATCAGGGGCTTGCATACGGCACTCCCACACTTCCACACATGCAATAGTGTGGAAGTGCTATATAAGAGGGTCTAGCTTCTAGTTATAAAGCCGCGGAAATATTCTATTGTTTTTGGAAGGCCGTCTCTCAGGGCGATCCTCGGCTCCCAGTCGAGCAGTTCTTTCGCGAGGGTGATGTCAGGACGACGGCGTTTGGGGTCATCAGCAGGTAACGGCTTATATATCAGCTTGCCTTTGGATTCTGGAATCAGCGCGCGTGTCATCTCTGCGAGTTCCTTGATCGTGAATTCGCCGGGGTTTCCGATATTGAGAACTGGCACGGGCATCCCACGCGATCTGAAAAACTCCTGCACCTGTGAAAGCGGAAGTGCCATGTACTTCTGCATGGCATCGAGAAGATCGTCGACATACTGGAAACTGCGCGACTGTGACCCATCTCCATAAAGCGTCAGGTCTTTGCCCTGGAGCGTCTGTACGATGAAGTTGCTAACGACACGACCATCGCGCGGATGCATGTATGGGCCGTACGTGTTGAATATGCGGATCATGCGTACATCCACACCGTATTCGCGGACGTAGTCTGCGCAAAGCGCCTCGGCGGCACGTTTGCCTTCGTCGTAGCAGCTCCGCGGCCCGAGCGTGTTGACGTGCCCCCAGTAGGTTTCGGGTTGAGGATGGACATCGGGGTCGCCGTATACTTCGGACGTTGACGTGTGGAAAACGCGTGCTTTCGTTTTTAGGGCGAGATCCAGTGTGTTCATCATGCCTAGGAACGAAACTTTGATTGTCTCTACCGGGTTGCGCTGGTAGTGGATGGGCGAGGCAGGGCAGGCGAGGTTGTATATTTCATCGAACTGGCCCCAGAACGGCTGCGTCACGTCGTGCATTAGGAACGTGAAACGCGGGTTGTCCAGCAGGTCGTAGATGTTGGACTTGGAGCCGGTGAATAGGTTGTCCAGCACCGTGACTTCCGCTCCCTCGTTGAGGAGGCGGCGCGCCAGCTGAGAGCCAATAAAACCCGCCCCGCCGGTGATAAGGCATTTTTTTGCAAGACCGTTCATAATTTTTTTCCTAATTCAATTAGCTCTTGAGTCTATCACATCCACCTTGGTGGGGACAGGTGAAATGTGGCTTTTATTTCCAAGTGTCCGTTCTGAATGGCGAGGCCGGCAGGCCATCGGCGTTGTAGAGGTTGCAGCCCTCTGGGTTGTTGGCCCATGCGTATCGGACAGCCCTTGGGTTTTTGATGCCGGGCGCGCTGACGAGAAGGGTGTCTCCTTCGACGACTGCCCGCGCAGGCACGAATTTGCGGTCGATCTGCGCGATGACGCACGTCTTTATGGCATCACCCCGGATTACAAGGCCCCCACCGATTTCCGAGAAGCGCACGCGTATCGCATTGCCCTCAATTTCGTAGCCTTCGTAGTGCGGGCCATTGGCCACGAGCTTGCGCCCGTACGTTCTGGCGAGAGCCCATTGCGCGAGGCGGAAGCCAACCTCTCGTTTGTTGCGGGGGTGGATGTCGAGATCGTCGCCTATATCAATTGCGCTTGCCATGCCAGTGTTGGGGCAGGTGCGGGTGGATAGCAACTGCGCCTCGCGCACCCATGGCCAGGAGGCACTGCCGTCGTAGTCCTTGGGCTGCTGGAAGTTCGCCAACTGCACGCATATGAACGGGAAGTCGCCCTGCCCCCAAACGTGGCGCCAGTCGGCCACCATGGCGTTTTGGAGCGCGAGGTAGTCGTGCCCGTTGTCGGCGTTCGATTCTCCTTGATACCATATTGCGCCGCGGATACCGTATGGCACCAGCGGGGCGATCATGCTCTCGTGAAGGGTGTACGGGCAGTTGGGGTTGCCGGGCAGGAAGGACATTTCCGGCGGGCGCTGCGTGAGCCCGATGTCGCGTTCGATGTTCCAGCGCCATTCCCCAGTGAGCGGGATGCGTTCATCCCCGGCGCCGTCCTTGAGCGTCACGTACATGTCCTTTGCTGGGCCTATTAGGCCGCCGTCGTACAAAAACGACCACACCCGCACAGCCACCAGAAGCTCCGTGCCTTTGACGCGCGATGCCGGCACTGTGTATTCGCGCCGCGTGTCCCAGCACCCAGTTTCGACGCCCGTGCCCATGGCACCCACTTTGAAGCCGTTGCAGTACGTTACATCGTGTTTGTCCGCCCCGCCAACATGCAGGCTCAGCGCGCGGCCAACCCACGGTTCCGGTATTGTGACGCGTTTTCGGAACCAAAAGGCGCCATTTGTTTTCCGGCTGCAGCATTTCTCGAAATTCCCTGGAAGTTCCGCCGTTGCCCAGGTTGAATCATCAAAAAGGGGAGATTGCCATTTCTTTTTCGCCCCGTCGTTGCCGGGGTCGCGGGGGAGCGGCATGGTTGTGAGATGCCCCCTCCAGGTCGCCTCGCTCGTCAACGACGCTTCGTAATCCCTCACCAGCTGCTCCGTCACGGGCATGCGCATCAGCGATTCACGCGAGATCCACGCCTCGATGCGAGTGCCGCCCCACGAAGTGCTGATCATTCCGACTGGCACGCCGAGTTCCGAGTGCAACCGCCTTGCGAAGAAGTAGCCAGCGGCTGAGAATTCGGGGATATTACCGGACACGGCATGCTTCCATTCGCCCTTGAAAGTCGTGGCGCGCCCCATCTCCGCAGTCGGCTTGACGGTCACCATGCGTATGGCGGTGCAATCCACAGGGTCGGGGTCTGGGTAGGCTGATTTAACCAACATTTCCATGTTAGACTGGCCAGAGCAAATCCATACCTCGCCAATCATCACGTCTTTGACCGCAACCGATTCGCCCCTGCTATCGGCCGTCACCTTGAGCGTGTGCGGGCCGCCGGCCGGCATGGGCGGAAGGCGCAGGATGAAGGACCCGGACGAGTTTGATATTGTGCTGGCGGAAAATCCCGCGATGCGGGCGCTTATGCGTAGGCCCGGTTTCGTGGTGCCCCACACTGGGACGAAGACGCCCCTTTGCAAGACTGCGTGGTCTGAGAAAAGCGGATTTAGTTTCATGTCTTAAAACGATAGTAAAAAACGCCCGCTTCCTTTCCAAAGCGGTGACTCATAGTTTACCTTTAAGTCGCATTATAAAACAAGAAAAAACGATGGCTTTTCGGGACGGGGCTACACCCTATGGCGTACACCCTCATTTCCGCAGTTCCAGCTCCAGTTTTCCGCCGCCGGCTATTTCGGAATGGCGCAGCCAGGAGCGCTCGAGAGGTTTGCCGTTGAGCTTGGAGGCGGCTATTTGGCGCAAGGAGCCGTCGCCCGCTGCGGGCGCGAAAATTTCTAAGACCGGGCCGCCCTCTCCGAGTGTTATGGCGGAACGCGCGAATGCAGGCGGTCCTATGAGGTATAAATCCTGCCCCATGAGAGGGTATAGGCCTAGAGAGCCGCAGATATAGAACGCACTCTGGCACCCCATGTCCTCGTTGTCGGATAAACCGTCGCGCGTCGGCCTGAAGAATTTGTTAAGTGCCCAATGCACACGCTCTGCGGATTTGTCCGGCCTGCCGGCGTAGTGGTAGAGCCACGGCACGTGGAGCATGGTTTCCTTGGAGTGGTACTGCCCGGAGTCGAAGAAAGCATCGAGACGCTCAACGAAGGCCTGCGCGCCGCCCATATGCTCGACTAGGCCGGGGAAATCGTGCTGGACATTCCAGCTCCACTGGCGGCTGCTGGCTTCGTAGAAATATGGATCCGTCCAGCTCGGGTCGGCGCATTTGTCAGGGTCGAATGGCTCCACCCAGCTGCCATCGGGACGCCGAGGACAGAACGCGAGCTTGTCATCGCGCCACAGGTTCCAGACCTTGCGCGAACTTTCGAAATAGCGTTCGGCGACGTCGTTCTGATCCAAGTGCGCGGCAAGTCTGGCGATGCAGTCGTCTTGATATGCGTACTCCAGGTGGCGCGACACGCAGCCCATGACGTTCGTTGAGAGGTATCCTTTCGAGTTGTACTCGTCGAGGTAGCGCCCGTACATACGTGGATCCGGCGAGCGCACTTCGCCGTTTTTGCGCATCTGCCGCAACGCCTTGTCATAGTCTATTCCCTTGATTCCCTTGAGCGCGGCCTCGCAGATCAGCACGTCCGCGCTGCTTCCGCCCTGGATCATCGCGGAATGGCCGGCAATCCACGCGTCCGGCAGCCAGCCGGTGTGCTCGGCGACGTCGAGCAGGCAGTTAAGGAACGCGGCTTCCTTTTCCGGCGCGAAAAGCCCGATGAGCGAGTTGGCGTTGCGGACGCTGTCCCAGAGGCAGTAGAAATCCGTGAAGTGACGCACTCCGCTCCGCCACAGGCCGAATTCATCGTCGGCGCCCAGGTCGGTGGGCATTGTCAGCAGACGCGTCATCAGAGTGTAGAATAGCGTTCGTTGCGTGTCTGTCCCTCCCTCGACGTCGAGCCGCGAGAGTGCTGCCGCCCATACGTCCTCCGCATGGCCGCGCAGTTCGTCGAAGCTCCGACCTGCCGCCTCGCGGTCGAGGCTCGCGCGCGCGTTCGCAACCGAAACATAGGACACGCCCACCTGCATGTTCACTTCGCCAACGTCGCCAAACACCGCCACGGCGCGGCAACGCTCCCCGCAGACGACTGTTCCGGTGCAAGGACCCGCGGCATCGGCCAGAAGCCGCCGTTCGGGAGGCTTGTCGAAGCGCGCGCAGAAAAAGACGGAGTACGGGAAATCGTGCCCCCAGCCGCCGCGGAAATCGCCGCGCCCGATCAGTTCGCCGCAGGTGGTCCATTCCGCGAAACCGCCGATGCACGCGCCCGTGACGTCGCCGGGCTTATGGCCGTCGATCTGTATTACGCTCGCGACGTCTATCATGATATTCGCCGGGGCGCCCGCCGGGAACCGGTAGCGGTGTATGCCTGTGCGTTCCGTGGCGGTGAGCTCCACGCGGATTCCGGAGCCGCCCAGCGTCACCGCGTAATAGCCGGCCTCCGCCGTCTCGTCGAGGGGCGCGGCGGCGTCGAGCTCCCAGCGAGGCAGGCCCGTGAACGGCATCACGCCTATATTGCCGTAACGGCCGCCGCCGCCGGTGCCGCTGACGTGCGTGTGGGAAAAGTGTTTGATCGGGCGGTCGCTGCGGTAGCCGTGCGTGCCCCATTGGTGGTCGAGAGTGTCAGGCGAAAGCCGCACAAGGCCGAAGGGCAGGCATGGACCGGGCAGGCAGTTCGCCGGACGGTTGACGCCGATAAGCGGATCCACATGGTTGAGATAGAAAGATTTGTCGCGCATCTAGTCAGTATAGTCTTATCTTCCGCGTGATTACAAGTGGCGGAATGCGGCCGGATTGTGTAGAATGCGCGTCATAAGGGAGCGAGTATGGAAGAAGCTGATACAAACGTGATTGCGGAAATCAGGGTTAACGAAAAGTGCGGGGGATACGCCCTCTTGCGATCGGCTGAGGTAAAGATGGCGAAAAGCGGCAAGCCGTATCTTGACGCGTCGCTATCGGACGTCAGCGGGGAGATTTTTGCTAAATTCTGGGATTGGCCCGCAGACCAGACGCCACCCCCCGCGGGGAGCGTTGTGAAATTCTCCGGGTTGGGCAACGAGTTCAATGGAAGGATTCAGGTAAAGCTCGACATGATGGAGCCGGCGCAAGAGGGGGAGTACGACAAAACGCGATTGCTTCCCCATGCACCGGAAGACCCAAAGAAAATGCTGGCTGAAGTGCTGAAGACGGCGGTGGGCATAAAGAACAGGTCTATCCGCGATATCGTATGCGAATTGCTGCGCGAGGCGAACGAAGGCGGACGGCTCTTGACGTTCCCCGCCGCGCGTACGCTGCACCATGCGGAGATCGGCGGGTTCCTGCATCACATCACCACGATGCTGCGGATGGCCAACGCTGTCTGCGACGTCTATACGACCCTCGACAGGGACCTGCTCTGCGCCGGAGTTATATTGCATGATCTCGGCAAGCTCGACGAAATGGAGCAGGACCAGACCACGGGGCTTGTAAGCGGGTATACCACGGAGGGCAGGCTGCTCGGCCACATCGCCATCGCCGCCGCGAACATCGCGCTCGCGGCCGAGAGGGTCGGGGCGTCAAAGGAAGCCGCCATGACGCTGAGCCACCTCGTGCTTTCGCACCACGGGCGAGTCGAATTCGGCAGCCAGGTGCCGCCGCGCTTCCCAGAGGCCGAGGTGCTCAGCAAAATCGACGAGCTCGACGCACGCATCTATGAAATGGAAGAAGCGCTTAAGGCGGTTGAGTCCGGCGGCTTCTCGGAAAGGGTCTGGGCGCTCGACAATAGGGAGTTGTACAAAGTGCCTGATCTCGAAGAATTCGAGACTTAGAGGCTATTCGGCGATCTGGACCTCGATTACTTCCGCGTCCGCTTCATCAGGAGCCTCTTCATCGGAATCTTCTTCATCAAAGTCTTTTTCATCGGAATCTTTGAATTCGACTTCCTCGCCATCGAATTCGTCCAGTTCTTCAAGACTTTCAAACGTTTTCTGCCGCGTTACAGCCGCGAGGTTTTTGAAGAACCCCACGAACCACTTGAGTTCATCGACAGAGATGTTCACCCTTGTACGGTACACACGGCCTTCAGCATACGTCAATCCGATCAATCCGTGAGGCTTTGAGTTTGGAAGATCTGCGATGAACTTTTTCATTTCTGCCGAGTCTTCCGGGTCTTTCTCAAATTGGGACGCGGTTTCCATAATCTTTTTCATTAACGGCCCAAAAGAGAGAGTTAATACTGATGCCGGCTTGGCGGTGATGCCGGCGGGGGTCAAAGATCCAATGCGTGCCATTAAATCGTCAGCGGCCGTGGCGGATGGTTTTATGGAGTAATTGGAACCAATCGGCTTTGCCACTAAACGGATCTCCGAATCCTCGATTTGCGTGGCAATTTCGAATCCCTTTCCTACGAACGGATCAATGTAGCCCTCAATTTCGGCAATCTCCGAAGCGTCTAGCTCAAAGTCTTCAATCTTGGAGATTTCCTTAAGGATTTCTGAAAAACTAATGCTCAACACGCTGCTAGTGGAGTCAAATGATGCGATTTTCTGGTTGGGTGCGAACTTGCTCAGGACGTCTAGAATCAATGCGTCCTCTTTGGCCGATAATTCCTTGGCGGAAGCCATGTCTTTATGAGAGTCCCTCGCGACAGCTACGAACCGTCCATCAGAATCGTGGTCGATGTAGAAAATGCTGGATTCTGAATCGCCGTAAGTGCGAATCGCCGCATTGAGAAGTTCTGAGATATTGTCCCTTAACTGCGCGTCCTTGATTTTCGGGACAACAGAATGCAAAACGTCTTCTATCGTGCCTTTTGAATCCATCATCGCCATGGGGTTCTCCCCGATGGCCGCGACTATGAACGCCGATGCCGGGATTTTTGCCAACAAGGCGGGATCCATAGGACGCACTTCGCCTAGGAGCTTGGACATCTCGCTGTTTTCATCGATATCCATCGTTACGTCAAACGACATCCCGCTGGCCATGTCGTACGAAAAACCAATGCCGACCGCTCCGACCTGCTGCAGTGTCTTGAGGCCTCTGCGGAACTGCGCCTCAGAAAAATCCGCCAACAAGTTTGCGACGTCGATCCACTTACCCAAGACCTCTGTGTCCTCGTTGTCTTCCATTTCCATTTCCGATTCCATCTCGCGCATTATTGCAAGCGATTTGCGTTCTGACGCCATCTGGAATTCAACGAATCTCATCATGGCCAATTTGGATATCTCCACTTCGGCGACGGCGCCCTGGATTTTAGAAGAGAGAACAGAATCGATCTCCGCCTTTGTTATCTTGGCAGCGTCCTCATTGTTCGAAAAGACGGCATATCCATCATGCACGGATGCCCATGTAGTCTCGTCGATCTTCGCCGCGCCGTCCACCGGTTCGGTGATTCCGCGGCTTTTGAAAAAATCCTCAGGGGACGCAGCCACCGGTATCATCACGGCGAAAGCAAGCGACTCTTCCGGGAAAAACCCGTCCCCGGACAAAAGTTCTTCAGCCGACATCTCCGAAATGGGCGGTAATTTTTCCGTGGTGTAGACTGCAATCCCCACGGGTTTGTTCTGTTCGAACGCGCCCCCGAAGTTCATCAGCCCTTGCTGAATGGAACCAACCGCCATCATGCCCAGCATTGGCTGCTCGAACGTTAGCGAAATTCCCGAAATGGCCGCGCCCGCATCGCTGACGCTGCTTATCCTGCCTGACCCGAGTTTGGCCAGTTCCGCCTGCGCCGGCAACGCGACGCACATTACCACCATCAATGAAAGAAATGCCTTTTTCATATTGATCCTTTTGTTGTTTTACAGCCCCGCCCGGCCAAGGCTCCTCACAGAGAAGCACTTTACCCGGCGATTATACTCAATCCCGGTTAAACTCCACAACCAAAAAAACGGAAACGGAAGTTTCATGCGGGAAATTCGCCAATGCCCATGCGGCTCGCGTGCTCGCTAAACAACAACTTTCAAGATTATCTTGCGGACGGCCACCGCTTCTGCGGCAGGATCGCAGCCGGGGGCGTGCGCCTCATGCGGCCAGATGATCATAAAGTCGCCGGAAGCCATGTCTACAGCCGGACCACGGCCATCGTGGAAAGCGATGTCTTTCTCCTCACTGAATTCGACAGCCACGGCCATGCTTGAAGGATCGCCAATATATATCTTCTCCGAGCCGGAGATTATGTATTGGATATCGATGTACTTCTTGTGAGTCTCGAAGAGTCTGGCGCTGAAAGGATGCGTATTGTATCTCTGGGGCAACGCCACAAGCTTGTTGCCATCGAGCTCGTAACGTCCGTCGGGGATGTCGCCTGACGCATGTTTCTTCAGCCATTCAAAAGCGGCTTTGAAGCGGGGGTTGAGGGTTTCGTAGAGGTGATGCGCGGAGAGTTTGTCTTTTACCATTTTTTACTTGAGCAGGGTGTTGTCAATCAAACGGGTTTTGCCGAATTTCACGGCGAGCGCCACGAGCGTGTTGCGGCGGAGAACTTCGACTTCCTCAAGGGTATCGGCATCAACGGCAGTGATGTAGTCGATTCCGGCCCCGGGGGTCTTTTCAATCAACCCGCGCATCGCATCCAGCAATGGTGCCGTGGAGGTGTCGCCACTCCGCCACGCGGCTTCGGCCAGGTCGAGTGCGCGGCGCAGGCAGAGCGCATTGCGGCGTTCGGCGGGTGAGAGATAGACGTTGCGCGAGCTCATGGCCAGGCCATCGGGCTCCCGGACGATCGGCGCGGGCACGATTTCCAGTGCCATGTCGAGGTCGCGCACCATGCGGCGTATTACCGCGAGCTGCTGGGCGTCCTTCATGCCGAACACGCCGATGTCGGCGCGCGTGATGTTGAAGAGTTTATTTACCACCAGCAACACGCCCTGGAAGTGCGTTGGTCGCGATTTGCCGCACATTACTTTGGAGAGTTTTGTTTCTGTGAAGCCAACGCTTGCGTCTGGCGCGTACATTTCGTCCGGTGTCGGCAGAAAGACGAGGTCGGCGCCTTCCGCCTCGCAGAGGGCCAGGTCTGCCTTTTCATTGCGCGGGTATGCCGCGAAATCCTCGTTGGGCGCGAACTGCGTCGGATTTACGAAAATCGAGACTATGATCCGGTCGGCCTTCGCGCGCGCCTTGCGTATGAGCGAGAGATGCCCCTCGTGCAGGAAACCCATCGTGGGGACGATTGCGATGCGCAGTCCTTCCGCATGCCAGGAATCGGCAAGGGCGGAGACTTCTTTTTTTGTATTTAGAGTTTTCATGTTTGCGCTAAAAGCCCGCGAGGCGCGCGGCTACCTGTTCGATTATGAAATCCGGCGTGGAGGCGCCGGCGGTGACGGCCACGGTGGACACGCCGGCGAAGTCGTCGCGATTTAGTTCATCTGCCGAATCGACCACCACCGTGGGACGCAGGCCGGCGGCGATCTGCGCCAGTCGTTGCGTGTTGGCACTGGCCGGGGAGCCGACCACCACGAACATGCCGCATTGCGCGGCAAGCGACTCAAGTTCGCGCTGCCGGCTGCGCGTGGCGTTGCATATCGTGTTCACTATGGTGGCGCCGGGGTGCCGGCGTATAACGGCGGCGGCGGTGTCCTCGAAAAGCTTCTCGGATTGCGTCGATTGCGAAACGAGGCAGACCTCTCCGAGATCTTTTGGGAGGGCTTCAACATCCTGTGGCGAGGTCACGACTTTGCCACGTGCGCCCGCAAAGCCGAGCAGTCCGACGACCTCCGCATGTCCGTGGTCGCCCAATATTATGACGGTCTTGCCGGCCTCGGCGTGTTTGCGCACGACCTGCTGGATGCGCGCGACGTCGGGGCATGTCGCGTCGACGAGTTTTATGGGGAGCTTGGCCAGCTCTCCACGCCGTTCCGGCGGGATGCCGTGCGCGCGGATTATGAGAGTGGAGCCTGCCGGAAGCGTGGCGGGGTCGGCACACTGCCGCACGCCGCGCTCCTCCAGCAGCTCCATCATGTGGGCGTTGTGGATCAAGGGGCCGTCGGTGAAAACGCCACAGCTATCGGTGGCTGCAGTTTTGCGGGCCGTTTCGACGGCGCGGCGCACGCCCCAGCAAAAGCCGGCTGACTTGGCCAGTATTATGTTCATCGGCCGCGGTGGCGCAAAATATTCTGCGCGAAAATGGTGGGCAGATCCGTGCCTTCGAACCAATATACCGCGCCTTCGATCGTGAAGTTTTGTCCTTTGAGCGTGTCGAGCTGCTTCCTGTTGCCGAGCACGTAGCAGACGGTGGATGGGTTGTTATCCGCATCGAAGAGCACGAGCCGGAACGGCGTGGGATGCGGCCCTGCTGGCGAAAGGGCAAGCAGGCCGGCGTAGGAACCGGAGCCCGCTTGCGATACGCCGGCGCGGAGTTTCGACGCCGGGACTTTGGCCGGACCGACGGGATCGTCCGGATTGTCAGGGGCGCCCGGTTTTCTTTCGGATATTGGCCCGGGTGGCGCCGGTTCAGCCTGCGCGGTAGGCGCAACCGGAGCCGTGGTGTCGTGCGAGACTTCCGCAAGTTCTGGTTGACCGGGTTCCGGCTGTGACCCAGGCAAAGCGGTTGCTGGCTCCACGGTCTCAGGTTGCCGGGCGGGTTCCGGCAACGGCGCGGACTCGGCCGGGGCCGGCTTCCCAGTCTCCGGCTGAGGCACGGGTGCCGGCGCAACAAGTTCAACGTACGAGTTCGTGATCCAGACGGCAGCAGTGGGGAACGGTGCGATTTTCAGCCAGTCTCCGACTTTCCCCCGAATGGTGACGGGGGCGCCAAGCTCAAGTTCCCCGACAGTCTTGTAGTTGAGGCCCGCGCCGGAACGCACAAGGGCTTTTTTCACGTTGACCTTGGCATTGTCGTCCACCAGGTTCGCGAAGATCCAGAGGTCGATGTTGTCCGGAGGAGTTACCTTCACCCAAGGATCATCCACGCTGCCCTGCAGAATCAGCGTGTCGGGCTCCGACACTTGTCCGACCACTTCGGCCACGGGATCCGCCGCCGCGCGCAGGTTGATCCGGGTGCCCTTGACGGCGACCCGCTGCCCGACATCTGCCGCGTCCGCATTGGTAAGGGACAATACAAAGGAGAAGACTACAAAAATCGGAGTTTTTTTCATGGCGTGGATTTGCTGGTGATGTCTGTAAATGCAACAAGCACCATGCGGAGTGGCGCGAGGCGGATCCGTGGTGCTTGTTTCTGCAGACGCGGGAAAGCCGCCTCTACTCTTCGGGCTTTGTTTTGGGGAGGCCGTATGCGGGAACGCCGTCCTTCTTGATCTGGCCGCGCTTTAGCATAAGGTCGATGCGTTCGTAGCGCTTCATGACGTTGCGGCGCATCTTTATTTTGCTGGAACCTTTAAGACTTGTATGCTGACTCATTTTAACACCTGTAGATATACGGAAACGTGCTTTCGCACTCAAAAAACCCGGGCAGAATAGCAAAAACCCGCGTTGGCGTCAATCAGGGATTTCGCGCAATTCGGGCAATTCGGGTGTTCCCGGTCTGGGCTGGGTCTCGTTTGGGTTTTGGGTGGAACAAGATAAGGGTTTTTGTTACTATGTGGACGAAATTCACACGGGAATGGAGAATTAATGTGAAAAAGAGACCTGCAGTTGTTTTTTGCGTTTTAACCGTGGCAGTTGCCGCGCAGTGCGCTGGGTTGCAGAAGTGGACGGCGCAGAACGGCGAGGAGATCACTGCCGAATTCATCACCATAAAAGACGGCAACGCTTATTTCTTAAACAAAGGACTGACGAACGGCATACCTCTCAAATGGCTGGTGGATGAGAGCCGCGAGCGCGCCGAGGGGCTGGTGCGTCAGCGCGAGAAGGCACGCGTTAAGGCGCTGACGCCGGCGCAGAAGGCCGCGACCATAGAGCCATTGGTCTACACGGACGGAAAAGTTAAGCACAACCTTCTTTTTTCATCGTCACAAATGGACGTGTACTTTAGCGAGGCTGCCGGTCATGCCGAAATTTTCGTCAAAGAGGATGGTAAATTTCTTTCCGAGCCCTTGGCAATCGGATTCTCCGTGAGGGAGCGCGTCGACAATAGGACTTTAGGCGTGCCCGTGGTCGGCGGGCCCATCGTGGAAGAGACGGGCAAGGGCAAGATCCTGCTGCGTCGTTCGCATGTTTACGACGTAAAGACCGAAGTGCATTTGAGTTTCGATGGATCCTCTCTCTCAGTTGGGTACATGTTGTATAATCCGGATCCCAGTG
The DNA here is from genome assembly GCA_022837245.1 of Lentisphaerota bacterium. Classification (GTDB taxonomy): domain Bacteria; phylum Verrucomicrobiota; class Kiritimatiellia; order RFP12; family UBA3636; genus JAAZFF01. The sequence goes on along the minus strand of JALHHX010000005.1, from coordinate 5,953 downwards.
GGCACCGTATCTCGGCCGAGCTCGGCATGTCCGTGCGGCCGTCTTTCCACATGGAGAAACCAGGGGACAAGTTAGATTTCGTCTATTACAACCCACGCCTAGACCCCGGCGGGGTGCTGTACCCGGAAATTGAAAAGCTTATGGGCGGCTGGGCGGTTAATTTCTCGCTGGCGACAAAGAACAAAGACGTGCAGACTTCTTTTCCGTACCTTAAATCGACGCGGCAATTTCCAGGCGGAATAGACGCCATCACCCTGAGCGGCGGGCCGCATGGGAAAAACACGGTTAAAATATCCAGGATGGGCGACGAGTGCTCGCTCTGGGCGCGCCTCTACACGGGCAAATCGCCCGCGAACGGTTTTGGCATAGGATTCGGCAAAAAAGTGCCATCATCGCCGGCCTCGACAGGCAAAGCCCAGCTCGTTGTCGAAGTCAATTGACGTCAACCGACAACTGTTGCTTTCCCCCCCGGTCTTGTGCTAACATCAGCGCATCCATGGTTAAAGAGACAAAGCGCACGTTTATATACATGGCCGTGTTTTTCGGCATAGCCTTCCTGGGTATTTTCGGAGGCCCGCATGTGACGTCTCTAAAACCGCTTGGCAGCGGAAGGAACATCCTGCAGGTTTTAGGCTCGGCTTCGCTGGTGCTGGGGTGTTGCGCGATGCTTTCCGTTGCCACGCAGTTTCGTTTCGCCAATCGGAATCGGCCCGCCGTCGAAGGCGTGATGCTGGCTCGCATATACTGGCTGGTCGCCTGGATCGTGGCGATCTGCGCGGTGGCCTACGGTTTTGGCGTTCTCGGCACCTTCGGAACGGCGTTCAGCATGTTCGGCGGCATGCTGCTGGGCTGGTCGCTGCAGGCGCCGGTCAGCGGTTTCGCAGCGTGGATTCTCGTATCCATCAAGCGCCCGTTCCGCCCAGGCGACCGCGTTCAATTTCCGACTCTCGGCGCGCTGACGGGAGACGTTATGGAGATCGGCCCGATGTACACCGTGCTCAACCAGGTGGGGGGTACTATCGCGAGCGAGGAGGCGGTGGGGCGCCACGTGCTCGTGCCCAACGCCATGCTTTTCGGCCAGGTGATCATCAACTACACCGCCCGGCGCGAAGCGTCGTTCATGCTTGACGAGGTGCTGCTGCGCATAACATACGATTCCGACTGGAGCCAGGCTGAGCGCATCCTGCTCGACGCCGCGCGGGAAGTGACCAAGGGCGTCATCGCCATCACCGGCGACGAACCGTACATCCGCGCCGATTCCTACGACTATGGGATAATTCTCCGCCTCCGCTACAAGACGCGCGTCAAAGACCGCGCCGAGACAAGCTACAGAATCACAAAGCGCGTCATAGAAAACGTTCAGCGCGCGCAGACAATAGATTTGGCCATACCGTATGTTTATTCGTACAGGTCCGGCCACGACAGGCGCGTCGAAGAAGCGCGCCGCGGCGCTCAGGACGCAGGCGAGATGGAAATCGAAATTGCGCGCATCAGACCGGGAAACACAGTGGTCGATCCGCAGGATGTGGAGCAGCTCTCAATAAGCATTGCCTCCGAGGGGCTCTTGCAACCTGTCGTTGTTGCGCCACACGGCGACACTGGGGACTACGACATCCTGGCTGGCGAACTCCGCCTCGAGGCGTGCAAGCGGCTCGGCTGGAAAACAATACGTGCAATCGTTCATGGAGCGAAGAAATCCGGCAGAGTTCAGGGCGTCCCCGACGGCCTCGTGCCAATCGCCATTAATCCGCCAGGCAACGGCCTGGGCAAATAGTAATAGGCAAATACCCGCCAAGAGCTTGCTAAAAGCATTCTTGATGGCTATGACGCGGAACCGTTTGAAACTCTACCGCACAACATAAAGGAAGGCCGGAAATTAGAAGACCTGTTACAGTTGCGTTCATGGCTGTCATGTTACTGGCAGGCGCGCAGGACATCGCGCGGTTTGGCAATGTGCGTCCAGATGTTAAAGTAGGAGGCAAAGCCTCGGGTGGCGAAACCACCAAAACCGTCAAACGCACCCCAGCCGAGGCGGCGGCGGCCATATCGGTAGCCAAGCCCATTCGCAGGCTAATGACGCCATCCGAGTTTGAACGCTTCGCACTTGGGACAGCCACTAAAGATGTTAATGAAAAAGCCGTTTACATAGAGTCGCTGCGGGGCTTCAGCAGGCAATCCAGCGGGATTTCCCGCATTCGCGTGAGGCAGCGCATATCAGAGGGCTTTTTCCTATGTACGATCGGGGAAGTCCTAATCGCGCTCGAAACGCAAGGAGACGATCTTCTGCTGAATGGTTCGGAACACATGCTAAACCTTGACGACACCGGCAGAACATATTTGCACACAACCGCGTACGGGTTGTCCAGCAACGTGATGGTTTGCTCTGTTGTTCCGCAAGTCACGGCGCAGCAGGTTCTTCAGCGCTTCCGCCATGGGGAGGTTTTCATCCTGCCGCTAAAGGCGCAGGTCACGGAGGATTGCGTGAAGTGCGGCGGGGGGGGATTCGTCGAGACCCGTATGGGAAAAAGAGGAGGGATCCGCAAGACCCTTTGTGGAGAATGCAAAGGCCTCAAGAAGGTAACGGTGGAACCCGAGTTGCTGCATTACGTGAGCTGCGCGCCGGCCTATATTGAAACCCTTTCATTCGCAACGACGAACGCGCCTCCACATGAGGCAGAGTCTACACTCCGCCACAAATAGACACGGCTCACGCGCGCCGCCTGTTGCCATGTTTATGCTGGTCGGGTCACGCCTTGAATGAAGGCGCGATATCGCGTGCCATCATCTGGAGCGTGCCGAACATGTCACGCGAAAAGGCAAAGACAACATCGATCTTATCGCCCGCTTTGAAAGGGAGCGATTCCCGTCGGAAAAGAACGCCGCCCATGTTGGTCTCTTCGAATTCCATCGCCCAATTGTCGCGGCGTTTTTTCCCGAAACTGCGCGGATCCTGCCGAAGCGTGAGACCGCGCACCCCGAGTTTGGGGGAGGGGTTCTTCATGCCACATGGCTCAAGTCGCTCCAGCAACGCCTCGGTGTTTTCATTTAGGCGGCCTGGACCAATCCAAGCGTCGACAACCAGCTCCGGCCGCAGATCAAGACCCTTGATCGCCTGCGCGCAGACTTCAGTAAAAGCAGTGCGGAATGAGCCGATGTTATCCTTTGCGATGGTAAGTCCGGCCGCCACTCTGTGGCCGCCGTGGCGTTCCAGAAGATGCGAGCAACTGGCGAGCAGCGGCATCAAGTCGAGGTCCTCATGCTCTGGACACCGCGCCGAGCCGCGCGCGAAATCATCCTCGCCGGTTGTGATAATGACCGACGGCACACGGTAGCGCGCGACCATGCGTGATGCCACTAGCCCGATGACGCCTGGGTGCCATTCCGGCTTGAACAATACGATTGCCGCCGGGTGTTCCACGAAAGACGCATCGACAAGTTCAGCCGCGGCGTCAACAGCGTCTGCCTCCTCGCTGCGGCGCTCCTCGTTGTCGCGCTCAAGCTGTTGCGCGAAACGAGCCGCGTCCGCGCGCGAATGGGCGTTGAGCAACGCGACGGCCGTGTTTGGATCCCCAACGCGGCCTGCCGCATTGATGCGTGTCGCCAACGCGAATCCCACGCTCTCCGACGTTGCCTTGCCGACCCGTGCCGTGCGCTTAAGCTCGGCGATCCCCACGTTGGAGTCGCGACCGCCGGCGTTGATCAGCGCCAGCCCCCTTGCGACAATGATGCGGTTTTCGCCTATGAGCGGAACCAGATCCGCCACGGTCCCGATTGCCGCGAGCGGCAGCAGCTTGTTCACGAGCGCCCGGCCGTCACCGGCCGACAGCCCCTTGCGTGCGAGCTGGTGCGCCAACTTGAACGCGACGCCAGCCCCGCATAAATGACGCAGCGGTTCAGGCGTTCCGCCCAGTTCCGGATTGACAAGCGCCGAAGCCTCCGCGGGCGTCGACTCGGTCACCTGGTGGTGGTCTGTGATGACGACCTCTACTCCAGCGGCCACCGCATCCCGGCAAGCGTCGGCTTGCGAGATGCCGCAGTCCACCGTTACTATTATCTTGGTGTCAGGATGCGTTTCAAGGCACCGACGCAGCGCGCCTGACGTGAACCCATAGCCCTCGGCCTTTCGGTCTGGTATGAAAATCTCCGCCCGCCCCCCTATGCCCTCGATCGCCTGTGCGAGAATTGACGCCGCAGTCATCCCGTCGGCATCGAAATCTCCGAAAACCACTATGGTGTTTTTCCGTGCGATATGACTGCAGATGATATCGGCGGCTTGCGCGACGCCCGGCATTTCGTCCGGCATCACGCACTGCGAAAGCCTAGGATCAAGAAACGCCTCGGCTTCGGCAGCCGTTTCTATTCCGCGAATGACCAGACATCGCGCCAGCGGCACGTCAACGCCGACCGCCTGCGCCAGACTCTCCGCCTGCGCGTCGTCGACCTCTCCCGTGCGCCATCTGCACAAGGGCCAAGTGGCGTTGTTGCCGGTGTCGTTCAATCCTCGGCACCCCTCGCCGCCTTCAGAAATTCTGGCAGGGAAGCAGTCTTTTCATAAAGCGCCTTGCCTACTATCACTCCTGTGATATTGGCTCGTCCTAGAGCGTTTAACGCCCTGACATCAGAGGGCGACTTGACGCCGCCGGAAGCTATCACATCCACCGATGGCACCGCGTCCGCCATTTCCGCGATAGCCTTCAGGTTTGGGCCTTTCAGCATTCCGTCCGTGGCAGTGTCCGTGTATATTATGGTCTTCAGGCCGTTTCCTGCAAGTTTTCGCGCGAGCTCTGTCGCCCGGACGCCAGTTGTCTCCACCCAGCCTTTTACCTGAACAAAACCGTCGCGTGCGTCGATGCCGACGGCTATCGCGCTACCGTGCGCGTCGATGAGGCGCGCGAGCGAATCCACGTCCTCCGCAGCGCGCGTGCCGATGATCGCGCGAGCGGCGCCTGCGTCCAGCAGCTGTTTCACATGGGCGTCGGTGCGGAGGCCGCCGCCGGCCTCCACGGGGATCCGCAGGGCGCCCGCGATGCTGGCTATGACAGCGGTATGTGCCGGTTCGCCGCGGAACGCGCCGTCTAGGTCGACAACGTGTAGATATTCCGCCCCTTGTTCCTGCCATTTGAGCGCCATCTCGACGGGGTCCGCGGAATACACGGTGGCGTCCTCCATGCGTCCCTGCTTGAGCCGCACGCACATCCCGCCTTTCAGATCAATTGCCGGTAAAATTCTCATGCCTGTTTTTATACCATAAAACCACAGGATTTTCAAACCCCGAATAGGCCGCGATTGACGCCTCTCGTTGATAAAAGATGCTTTGTGTCCCGAAATTGGCTATATTTACGTGCAAAGGAGAGCGACTGTGAAAATCAAAATTTTAGGTTCGGCGGCGGCGGAGGCCATTCCTTGCCATTTTTGTGGTTGTCGGGTTTGCGAGGCGGCTCGAATCAACAGGGGCAAGGACTTGCGCCGCCGGACTTCGTATCTTATAGACGAAGACACTCTGGTAGATTACGGACCGGATATCAACTGGCAGTTCAATGAGTTTAAAATAGATTCTCAAAAGCTGGACCGGGTGCTTATAACACATCTGCATGAGGATCACATCGATCCTACGGAGCTTATCTGGAGGCGAAATGGGTTTGCCAGGCAACCCATTAAGCAGATCAAACTATACGCATCGGAAAATGTGCACTGTCGAATTATAGGGTTACTTGCATTTGATGGGGCATGCAGGAGCTACGCGGCTCTGGGAATAGATCCTATTTCCGTATGTCCTGATGGTTCTACCAAATATCGAGAGGACGATAAAGACTTTAAACTCACGGCATTCCTGGCCAATCATGCGCCGGGTATGAACCCGTGCACGTTTATAGTGGAGCGGTCCGGCAAGAAATTGTTTATTTGCAATGACACGGGGTATTTTTCAGAACAAGTTTGGGAAAAACTCCGTGAC
>JALHHX010000129.1:5659-12049 GCA_022837245.1 Lentisphaerota bacterium | reverse complement strand
GTACGAGAAGACCGACCTTTCATATTGCGGGTTGCTGTATCTGGCTGCGGCCATGATTGTCCTCAACAAAGTGTCGGTTATTTACGGATAAGTCCTAAAAAATGACTGCAAGTTATTTGCAGCTAAAAGAAAGGCCCAAAATGAAACGTAACCTAATGAAACGTAACCTACTGATCGCTGTGGTATTGGTTGTGGTGGCAGTTATTGGCATCATCTTGTCCCGCGATAAGTTCGGCGCCACGGCTACGCCCGAGGGGGCGGTGTCGAGTATGGTGGGCGCGGTGGTGGATGGACGCGTAGGCGATGCCTACAAGTCACTGCCGGCGTCCTATAAAAAGGACGTGGAGGAGGTTGTAAAAGCCTTCGGCAATAAGATGGATGCCGACATCTGGAACGAAACCCAGGCGTTGTTCGCCGAATTGGGCGGTCTTGTGGCGGCCAAGGCCGATCTTATCGCAGAGGCACTAGCCGATGAAGAAGACACGGCGGCGGATAAGAAAGAGATGTCCGGACATCTAAAGAAAGCAGCGCCGATGCCAACGAAACTTGGGACGGAACTTTCTCTTGACATGTTCAAGTCCGGGAACGTTGAGAAGATCCTTGAATCGTCGGGAATATCCGGAATTGCAGCTTCGCTCGGGGATGCTGCGACGGACAAGATCAAAAGCGTTTCCGAAAGCGATGATGGGAGCGTGCTTGCTGTTTTAGCGGATGAAGACGGCGAGGAGACTGAAATCAAGTTTATCAAGGTTGAAGACGCTTGGGTGCCGGAAGAGTTGGCTGAAGGCTGGAAGGAAGGCGTTGCAGAAGCGCTTAAGTCAATAAATGAAATGGAGTTCGACCCCAAAACCAAAGAGCAGTTCCTAAGAATGAGCTCCATGTTTAAGACGGCGATCCAGCAAGCCAAGGACGCAGATACAGAAGAGGAATTTGGACAGGCGTTCATGATGCCGATAATGATGATCGCCATGTCGGGCATGTTCGAATCTGATGGTGGCGACGGCGGAGAGTTCTAGATTGTCGACGAGGAAGACCCTCCCGAAGAATTCCAAGTATTCGAGCCTTTGGAAGAAGTTGAGGAAAATGAGGAATAACGGACAGGGAAACTCTGTTTTTCTCGACAACCGCGCGGTGCTCATAGGTGGGCATCGCGCGTTGATCTTTTCCGGTGCTGTGCACTACACGCGGAGTACCCCGGAGATGTGGCCGCGGATTTTGTCGGAATCAAAGCGGGCAGGACTAAACACGATTGAAACGTATGTTTTCTGGGAACAGCACGAGCCCCAGGAGGGTGTCTACGACTTCAGCGGATGTCGCGATTTAGGGCGCTTTCTCGACCTGTGCCACGAAGCCGGCATGTACGTTATCCTGCGAATCGGCCCTTATGTCTGCGCCGAAACTAATTTTGGAGGCCTGCCATGGTGGCTGATCACAAAAGCCGGCATGGTCACCCGGACGCTGAACAAGCCATTCATGGACGCAGTGGATGGCTGGATACGGCGGTTGCTGGCCGAAATCGGCGACCGCCAGATTACGCGCGGGGGTCCTATCATATTGGCGCAGCTAGAGAACGAATACTCGAACGTCAGCGGACGTTACGGCGCCGATGGGCAGAAGTATCTTGAATGGTGCGTCCAGAGCGGACGGGCAGCAGGGCTCGAGGTGCCGTTGATCATGTGCGAGGGCGCGCCGGACGGTGTGATCTCCACGCTCAACGGCTTTTCCGTATGGGCGCGAATGGATGCGCTCCGCAAAGAGCGCGCATCGCAGCCCATTCTGTGGACTGAAGCCTGGACTGGCTGGTACAACACGTGGGGAGATGCCCACCATATCCGCCCGACGGAGGACATTGCATATGAGGTGCTGCGCTTTTTTGCAATGGGCGGAACGGGCGTGAACCATTACATGTGGCATGGAGGCACGAATTTCGAGCGCGATGGAATGTACACGCAAGCCGCCAGCTACGATTTCGACGCTCCGATAGATGAATACGGTCTGCCGACCGACAAGTCGGAGCGCCTTGGAGTCTTGCACCGCATGCTGCAAACTCACGCGGATCTGTTGCTACACGGCGAACGTCTGCCGCCTGAAGTGCTAGTTTTGGGCGATTATCCGCAGAATGCCGACGGTGTGATGCTTCACGCGTTCAAGCTCGATGATCGAGAGCTCGTAATAGTAATCAACGGCAACGACTGGCCTAAAACCGCCAGGGTACGAGGCGTTCAGATGACACTGCCACACAAAACCGCTGTGGTCTTGCTCGGGAGCGGTGGCAAATACGAGAAGCTCTACAGCACTGCGGACAGGCAGCCTGTGGAAATCAGGCGGAAGATGGAGGATTCCGGCAAAAGCCTTGCTTGGAAGAAGGTCGCAGAGGAGCCGTGCCCTGACGCCTGGAAAGGGGTGGCGATTCCTCACAACATGCTCTTCGCAACACGCGATGAGACGGACTATGGATGGTACTCTGCCACGGTTCAACGCGAGGACGATGGCAGGGCGGTGATGCGCATCGGTGTCGCTGACCGCGCCACAGTTTGGGTGAATGGCAGGCTGGTTGGCGTCCCAGTACCGGCACGGCTCAAAGAAGATAGAAAACCCGGGGATTTCCTGTTCGATATAGAAGTGCCGCTACGCCGTGGGGGAAACAAAATAGTCATCCTAGTGAACTCAGTCGGACTCATCAAAGGAGACTGGGGCATTGACGCCCCGCAATCTGAGGAGCGGCGCGGACTCATAGCGCCCGTGCTGCTGGACGGCGAGCCGCTTGATGTGGAATGGGGTTTCGCTGCCGGGCTCATAGGTGAAAGAAGCATGGCTCTCAACGGTATCATTTCGCCAGATGTGTTCTCAGCGTCAGGAGGGACATCGCTTCCCGAGGCTCCAGTATGGCTTGAGACTTCGTTCGATGTGTCCAACCGCGAGCTGGAAGACCCACGGCCATGGGCGTTCGATGCAACCGGTCTCGGGAAAGGGATGATGTTTGTCAACGGGCGCATGCTCTGTCGCTACTGGCAGCTGGCTGCGCCAGATGCCCGCCACGCCCGTCATAATCGTCATCCGCATCTCGTGACGACAGGCCACGAAATTCCCACACAGCGTTTCTACCACATACCCGCCGATTTGCTTCACGTCGGGCGAAACAGTCTGGTCCTGCTCGAAGAGCTGGGCGCTTCGCCCGAGGCGACCGGGATTTTCCGGCGCAGCTAAAATGCGGTTTGTGAATTGGCTGGCTTACATAAATATGGGGGTTGTTAAGTCATGATTTCACGGACACAGGCACTGGCGGTGGTACGCCGCAATCTGAAATGGTTCACGCAATCTGGCGTCATGCGCCCGCAGGACGGCTTTTGGGGTGTGGCCGAACGTCTTGCCATAACGGAAGGTAATCCGGCCGCGGAGAAAATGCTCTCGTCTTTTCCGTGCTATAGCCGCCTTGGGGAAGGCGTGGTGGCGATGGAACACCGCCGCGCGGACTGCTGCGTCCAGACTGCTTGGCTTTTCGATCTCGCGGCCGACGCATTGAAGCGGCCGGCGCTCAGGGCAGTGGCCGACAACATCCTGGCGTACCTGACGCAGCGCAGCGGCCTTCGGCAGCGCGATTCCCGGTGCGATACTTTCGGTCTTTGGGGATGGTCCAATCCTGTGAACTCGACGAATTACTGGACCGACGACAACTCCTGGGTCGTTATGTTGCTCCTCAAGCTGGCGGAGAATGGACGACCAGATTTGAAGCCATTGGCCATACAGACGGCGCGCACTATGCACCGTCATGTCGGTGCGTATTTTGAGCGTCTCAAGAGCATTGGCTTCGATAATCCTGGTAAGCCAACCGAGGGGATCCCCATGAATGGATTGCTCCTGAACCCCCACTGGCTCGGGCTTTCTTGCATGGCGCTCTCGAACGCTGCCGCCGCCGACCCAGATTTCGAGTGCCGGGATGTAATCGATGCGTATTTTCCCATGTCACTCAAAGGACCGCCCGCAAGCCAGCGGTTGCATTTGCCTTTGGGGGGGCTCAAACGCCCATGGCCTCTTTCTGAGTACGCATATCTGGGGCTTGCGGCATCGGTTGTAGCGCTCCAAATGCCTGGGTGCTCCGCTGAGGAAGCTGCTCTCAGCGCGGGGCGCGAGCTGATTGAACGCCAGTTCCCAGATGGTCATTTCCCGTCGGAACACGGCGAGTCTCCGACGGCTCATCATCTGGCTGACATGATCTATACCGAAAACTGGGCTGTGTTGGCGCTGTTGCATTTGCACGCGTGGAGCGGCGACACGGTCTATTCGGATGCCGCGCGGCGTTCACTAGAGTTCTTGGCTCGGATACAAGACGCAACTCCCGACCGCCGTTTCAAGGGCTGCTGGCGCGGGATGTTCGACACGCAGTCCGGAGCGTGGGGCGGCGGCGACCGCTTCGAAGGGGGCGCAAACAGCATCTACTCCGGTTGGACTAACGCCCCTATATCGCTGGCGTTTCTTTTCAACAGCGGCACCGGCTCGCTGTTTGCAGACCACTCGTCTTTAATATAAACTTTAAGGATAATTATAAATGAACAAATCTAAAAAAAATGCAGTCAATGCTGCTTTGAAACACGATCCTAAAATGCGTGCGGATTCCGCCGCCGCTCCTTCGGATTCCACAGCATGGTATTCGCCATGGGGGGCTCCGTTCAAGATTTACGGTATGGGCTGGCGCTTCGCAGACAACTCATTCCGCCGTATGCCGCCCGTTTCATCGGAGATGCCTCTTCCTAAATCGGTCGACGATCTTGCCTGGCATACTTCTGGCATTCAGGTTCGGTTCCGCACAGATGCGTTGAAGATCTGCGTTCGTGTCAAACTGAGAGGTCCTCACAGCATGGACCACATGCCCTCTACTGGGCAATGCGGGATCGACGCCTACATCGGGGAAGTCGGATCCATGACGTTCGCGGGCATTACGCGCTTCAACCGCGCCAACGATTCCTACGAGGTCACACTCTGCAACTTCCCTTCAAAGGCCCGCCGCACGATCACGCTCAATCTGCCACTCTATCAAGGTGTAGAGGAGCTCATGATCGGTGTTCCCGAGGGCGACCGCGTCTCCTCCGCCGCCCGGCCCGCGTGCAAACGCCCGGTCGTCGTCTACGGCACCTCTATAACACAGGGCGGCTGTGCGTCTCGTCCCGGCATGGCATACACGAACATATTGAGCCGCCGACTCGATTGCGAATTCATCAACCTGGGGTTCTCCGGCAGTGGACGCGGCGAGCCGGAAGTGGCGCGCGCAATCGCGTCGTTGAAGGCACCTCGGCTGTTCGTGATGGACTACGAGGCGAACGCATGCGGGTTGGAGAAAATGAAGGAAACGCTTTCGCCGTTTCTCGCAACACTCCGCGAAAAATGGGCCGATACGGAAATCCTGGTTGTGTCGAAAGTCCCTTATGCCCAAGAGGCTTGGAACGATAAATCGCGGCTGGACAGACTCGCGCAGCGCGATTACCAGCGCCGCACAGTCGCACGACTGCGCCGCGAAGGCGACGAACATATCTCATTTTTCGACGGCAGCAGACTGCTTGGCCGTGGCTACACTGAGTGCAGCGTCGACGGCGTACACCAGACCGATCTAGGATTTTTAAGAATGGCTGACAAACTCGAACCGGTAATCCGCAAACTTTTGTAGAAGGAATGAATAACACGAAACCCTTGAACCCGATTATCCCGTATGATCTTAATATGGGGCCATACGGAGAGATGCTGGAAGCAGTGCGCCGCATGAACCGCGAGTATGGAATCAAACGTCTCCTAGTCACGGGCCCCAATCTCGGAGTACGGTTCGATGGCTTCCCTGGCCGCGATGTGTATCGTAAAATTGCCGAAGGCATAAAACGCTTGCAGGGCGATGTCGCGGATCTCGGGATGGAAATCGGATGGTGGTGCGCGCCGTCCATAAAATGCGGACTCAACGCGCCGTACCAGCACATCGTCGGGGTTGGCGGGAGTGAATCGCCTCATGGGCTTTGTCCGCTCGACGAAGGTATGGCGGAGGATCTTGCCTTCAAGGTAGCGCTCGTTGCCGAAATCACGCGTCCGTTCATGATACAGTTTGAGGACGACTTCGAGCTAAGCAACCATCCTGGGGTCAAGGGCTACGGGTGCTTGTGTCCACTCCATCTCGCGGAGTTCTCCCGTCGCGCCGGCAGCGAATACGTCGCGGCCGAAATAGAGGAGATTTTCGAAAACCCCACCACCGGCAATCTCCCGCTGCGCCAGCTTTTCGCGGACGTGTGCCGCGACTCAATGGCTGGTCTTGCCGCGCGCATCCGCGCCGCAGTCGATGAAGTTTCGCCTGAGACCCGCCTTTGCCAGTGTGAACCGGGATGCACTGAGGGGGACGGGTGGCTTTCCGAGGCT
>JALHHX010000129.1:3090-5600 GCA_022837245.1 Lentisphaerota bacterium | reverse complement strand
GTGCCGTGCTTTCGCCGGTAAAAATACGCGACCGGCTATCAGAGTCTACGGCACGCAGTATTACTCTCAGAACTGTCCCGCAACTCCTCCTGCGATCATTTCGCATGCTATGTACAGCGCGGAGCATCTACCTGAAGATTTTGAACTATTCCACGAAACCGACACTTATCCACACACGAGATACTACATGTCGGCCGCACATCTCGAGACGCTCTTGTACGGAGCTTTCGCTGCAGGAGTGGATGACTCCCTTCTTTACGCAACCCAGTATCTGGACGACCCTTGTGAGGAGGCCGGATATTTCGAGATGTTCCAGCGCAACAGGGCGCGCTTCGATGCATTCCGCTCCGAAGTTGCTCGCTGCCGCCTATGCGGCTGCGGAGTCGTTCACTCGCCGGCCGTGCAATACTTGCTTCGCGCAAGTCCTGGCAACGGTTTCGGATCCGCCTCGCAACTGTTGGGACGCTTCGGCATACCATATACCACGCGACCGTCGGATGTGCGCATGATTTCAGGTTGCCAGGAGGCTTCCTTGATTTCTGATCTAGAAGTCAGGAAAATGCTCGAATCCGGTGGCACCTTGCTAGACGCCGAGGCGGCGCGCAACTTCGCCTCACGCGGCTTTTCGGAATTGCTCGGTGCCGAGATCGAACCGCTGGAGAAGCTGATGGCCATGGCGGAGCGCATACTGCCCGCCGCTGACGCCCCGCGCGTGCAAGGCAAACTACTCTACAACCTCGCGTCTGTTCTGCCTGCGTCATCGAACGAAAAATTCGTCAAACTCCATCCTCATGACGGTGCCGAGGCGCTCGTCGAATACCTCGATCCCAACGACGTTCCGATATCCGCTTCGGTGCTGCGCTTCACAAACCGCGCAGGCGGTCGCGTGGGAATTCTTGCCGGAACCATCACGGAATCGGCGGCGTTTTACAACTACCGCAAGCGCGAAGTGTTCCGCCGTCTGATGGAATTTCTCGACGGAGGCGACGTGATACCCGCGATGGCTCTCGACGCGCCAAACATCTGGGTGCTCTGCAACAGGGCAGAGGATGGTTCCTCCATACTTCTCAGCATCGTAAACCTCAGCCCCGATCTATTGGAAAGCCTTTCGCTGCGCCTGTCGCCCGCATGGCGCGGACATCGGGTACAGGAGCTTGATGAGCATGGTGCCTGGGTTCATGCAAGTACAACCATGGATGGCGACATACTCCATCTCTCCAGCGACTTCACCTGCTTCCGCACCCGCATCTTCAAAATTGCGAGATAGTGCTTTGCCGAAGCCTTGTCGCAAGGCACTTAAACCGTCATGCGCAGTTCCTTCATGACAACAGCGAGCCGACGTTTACCCGATTGCCCTCCTCCCATGAAAAACATTGAATAAAACCCAGGGTATTGGTACGCTAGTTGGAGTTTAACTTTTGAAAGGTGTATGAATTTGGAAAGCAACGGGACGGATCAACAGGCACGGAGAGGTAAGATCGGGAGGTTTTTCAACCATTTGGAGGGCCGGGAGGTGGATTGCTACCTTTGCCCACGGCGGTGCCGGATAGCGCCTGGCGAATGGGGCAAGTGCTCCGCTCGGACGAATATCGACGGGGAGCTGATTGCCGCAACCTACGGGCACCCGGCGGCGATCCGGGTGGATCCTATAGAGAAGAAACCTCTTGGATGGTTCATGCCAGGCAGCAAGACTTTTTCAATAGGGACATACGGGTGCAATATGTCCTGCGTTTTTTGTCAGAATGAGAGCCTGTCGCGCGGGTCTCCGGAGGTCGAGGGGCGCTCTGTGCCCTACATCCCACCAGAGGACGTAGTGGCTCTCGCGCGGGAATACGGATGCAGCTCGGTGGCGTTCACTTATAACGAGCCGACGATGTTCGTAGAGTATGCGATCGATGTGGCGGTGCTGGCGCACGAGGTAGGTCTCAAGACTGTTCTGGTCTCCAACGGCTACATCAACGCGGAGCCGCGCGCCGAGTTCTACAAGCACATCGATGCCGCCAATATCGACATCAAGGGATTTTCGAACTTCTTTTACAATTCTCTCTGCGGGGCGTCGCTCGCGCCGGTGCTTGACAGTTGCCGTTATTTCAAAAAAACGGTTGAGGGGCATCTGGAAATCACGAACCTGCTCATACCAAACAGAAATGATTCACCGGAAATTATCGATGATCTTCTTTCATGGATCAAGAAGGAGCTCGGGGCTGACACGCCGATTCACTTTTCGGCGTATCATCCTGCGGGATCGCTGGATGAGCCGCCCACGCCTGCAAAAACGCTCTACATGGCAGAGGGAATGGCGCGCAAGCGCGGGTTCACAAGAGTCCGGTTGGGGAATCTTATGCAGCCATGAAACTCCACGATCACCGGCTGCTGAAGACGTTGGCAAGCGCGGGCGCGGCGTTGCTTGCGCTTTGCGCAACGACTTCGGAGGCAAGTGCTGGCGCCGTTGAAGGTCATGTGGACATAACCGGATCAATGCTGAACGTCGGCGGCGCACCGGCTCGTTT
>JALHHX010000129.1:0-3031 GCA_022837245.1 Lentisphaerota bacterium | reverse complement strand
TGCCGCATCCAAGGCGAACAGCCGAGGGTGATGGCGAGGCGGGGGAAACCGCGTGGAACGAAGCCGCGGAGGAGGCCATGCGCATTGTTTCTAGTCTGGCCCGGTCGGGTTTTAACATGGTGCGCATACCAAATATGCCAATCGGCGATTCCGGGATACAGGGGGCGCACACAATTCCCGAAATGCATGACTATTTCGTTTCCCTCTGCACTGCGAACGGCATACGGGTATGGGCGGAGATAATGTACCCGGCTACGATATTCCCTGTCTCGCCCGCCGATGTGGGCAGTATAGACGACCCGTACAGCGCTACGGCATGGGTCGATGCTGTGAAGGGTTTCGACAAGCCGTTCGAGGGCATGCTGGCAGCGCCGTGGGATCCGCGCATCGAGGTCGTCATCCAGTGGAGGGTGCGTGAGTGGGCTCGCAGCTTCAACCCATACACCGGCATGCGCCGGTCGGATGATCCCGTGTTCGCTGCCTGGAGCTTCGAACAACTTTTGTTCGATGACTTCGAACGCATGGAGGCGGACACGCTCCCGGGGTTTTTCACGAACTCGCTTTCTGTCGCATGGAACAATTGGCTGTACCGGAACTTCTCTGATGACGAGGATTTCAGGGCGAAGATCCCGGACTTCACGTCGGGCGAGTCCGTGGAGACTGGCACGGTTGAGTTTGCATACGCCTCAACCGTGTGCGCATATTGCGACGCGAATGAGATTCCGCGCGACAAGTGCGCCAGACGCAGACTGCAAAGAGTTTTCTTGAAAGATATATATCTGGGCCATATCGGAAGAGTAGTCAGACCTTTCTCCGTTCTAGGCGCATCTTCCCGCAACTCCCCGATATTTGTCAGCGCCGATTCACAGCACACGGTGATAGGCGAGCACTCGACGGCGGAGGTCATAAGACCGTTTGAAGAGGTGGGGAATATCGGGAAGCCGTTGATAATGTACCCGGATACGCAAAAACCATCATATCTGCACATAGAAGAGGCTTGCTATGCTGCTACCAACGGGGTGTCCGTGATGGCCGCTGCCTATGGGGAAAAGCCGGAGCTTGCTGTCTTCGCCTCTCAGATTTTCCTTTCAGGCACGGCACTTGACGATAAAGGAAAAATCGACAAGCCGGATCTGGCGCTATGGCATGGTCTAGTGGCGGAGGGCATGGACGAAATAACCTTCGGCACATCCGGGGTTGCAATTACGCATCTTGAATTCCAGGTTCCTGGGCAGCCGGGTGAAAAAAACGACGTGCCAAACGAGGTTCCGGAGAATGTATTGTTTTCGTTTTCAGTGCGGGCGGACGACGATGACGGGCATTCCATCGCAAATTCGGCCAGAGCCGTGGTGTCGGCCTATGCTGTTGATGTGGAGACGCACAAGCCCGTGGATTTGTCATTTGTTCTTTCATCCCCCGGGTTGGAAGGGAAGGAAGTGGCTGCATATTCGCTTGAAGGCGACTCCGCCGAGGTGAAGCTCAAAAAGAATAGCGTGGGATTGGATGTGGTCGAAGTCGGGCTCGGCAGCGGGGTGTTCAGGATAGAGTTGGAGAAAAAGCGGAAGACGGCGCAGAGCTTTTTTGAATGAACGGAAAAACGGATGAATGGGAAAAAGCAGACAGGGTGCATTGTGCAAGATGGAGATGGAGTCCGCGTTTCTGTTCACGTCGTTCCCCGAGCTTCAAAATCGGAGGTTGTCGGGCTTCATGGTGGCGCGCTCAAGGTGCGGTTGCAGGCGCCGCCCGTTGACGGCAAGGCCAACAAGGCGCTTTGCGAATTCATAGCCGGCAAGTTGGGAGTGGCAGTGCGCGAGGTAGTTCTTGTTTCAGGCGCGACGAGCCGCGATAAAGTTGTCAAGGCGTCGGGTGTGGATGCCGCGGTGGCGACGGAAAAACTTGGGGTGTAAACACACACAGGACTTTATTCGGCAGGATGGACAAAACTGGAAAAATAGCAGAAGAAAAGCGGGACGTCGTGGAACCGGCGTACACGGTTGACGGCGGTGCGATTGTGCTCTCCGGCGATTTGACGCGCGGAACCATCGCGGCTCTCTGGCCCTTGCCAGGCCTGCCCGTGGCTGTTTTGACGGCGTGGTGGCGCTCAACGCCGTAGGTGTGCGCCAATGCGACTCCGCCGGTCTCGCATGGCTCGTGCTGCTCAATGGGAAAGCGGAGAGGGCGGGTGCCAGACTCAACGTGCAAGGTCTAGATCCGGATAAGATGGCGTTGTTCGACAATATGCTCGCGAACCGTGTGCGACCCTCGAAGCACGAGAAAGACACTGCTCTGTTCATTCGGATTGGCAATGCCGTGGTGGCGGTTTGGCTCGATTTGCTGGAAGTGCTCTCGTTTTCAGGGGAGGCGCTAGTGGGAGTCCTGTACGCTCTGGCGCATCCCAAGAGTGTGAGGTGGGGCGACTGGGTGCGCGTTATGGTGTCGGCGGGTGTTGATGTGATTCCGGTCTTCTCGCTCGTGGGCTTCCTGCTGGGGCTGATCCTTGCCTTACAGTCGGCAATGCCCCTGAAGCTTTTCGGAGCGGAGGTATACGTGGCGAGTCTCATCGGAATTTCCGTGTTACGCGAGCTTGGGTCGCTTGTGGCGGCGATAATGATGACAGGGCGGCCACTCGTCCGTTGCGGCGATTGACTACACCGCGTCAAGTGGACGGAAGCCGGCTCTGCGCGTCACGTCCATCTACGGCAAGATGTCGGCCACGGCGATCCAGAGCTGGATTGACGACGGATTGATGCTCTACGTCAACCGTAAAAACATATCGCGGTCTTTCCCGGCAGCCAGGCTCCAATTGCCTGGGGCGAGGAACAAGACCGCGAATATGAAAATTCTTGATGAGAAAGATTTCTCTTCTGAACAGCTGGGCATGATAGTTGATCCGGACGCGGATGTCAACACCCAAAATGCCCGGCGCATTGACTCGGGTGTGTGTCAGGAAAATGACATAGTTGTCGGATGTCATGCCGCAAATGCGGGCTTCCTGCGAACACCTTTGCGCTTTCGGGGGCTCTTCCAGTAC
>JALHHX010000128.1 GCA_022837245.1 Lentisphaerota bacterium | reverse complement strand
AAATACTAAGGTTCATCTGATAGAATCACGAGGTGTCAGCATGCCGTGGGTTCCAGCTAGGTGGCTGAATTAAAATCAAGCCTATGGGATGCTAGTGAAGGTGTTTACGGCAACAGTGTCGGTAAGCGACGACCGATCATATCTGAAGATAGCGGGGACAACTTTATGGGAAACGATCCAACCTCGATGAACCACGACGAAAGAACGACCACAATCAAATACAGCGGAATTCGCCCGGACGATCCCGGCGGACGCAATGGACTGATGAACCCGGAGCGCGGGTGGCGTCTGGAAACGATTATCGCGGAGCCGGCGGATCCCGCGGCCGGGCCGTCGATACATGGGTCAGCCGCGCATCTCGAAGGGCGCGTGTTCCCCGTGTACAACGACCACCTGTGGGAGCTCGACGCCGCCCGCTACGCGCCGTTCGGCCTCACGATGGCGCAGACGTACTGCTACCTCCTCGAATTCAGCGACTGCGCGATTTCCGACGCCAAGCTCGCGCTGCTGGAGAAGAGCCTCTGCCGCATACGGAAACGCGGACTCAAGACGATGCTGCGCTTCGCCTATGAAAAGGGCAGGGAAAGCCCCGCCGGGCCGACCCTCGGCAGGATCCTGGAACATCTGGATCAACTGGCACCCGTCATACAGGCAAACGCCGACGTGATTTGCGTCATGCAGGCGGGCTTCGTGGGCGCCTGGGGGGAATGGCACAGCTCGAAGCATCAGATTGAAAAGGACCACGGCAATCTGGCGAAGGTGATGGAGAAGATTTTGGAAGTCCTGCCGGAAGACCGCATGACGCAGGTGCGCTCCCCGCGATACAAACGCTGGGTCTTCGGACGCGAGGATGTGGAGGGGATGCCCATAGTTGACGCCACCACCGCGCACCGCGGCTCGCCGCTTGCGCGCATCGGCTTCCACAACGACGGCTTCCTCGCCGGCGACACGTGCGGGGGAACTTACCGCGATCCGCCGTTTTTCTCGAATCCCGGCAACCCGGAGTTCGACTACACGACGCGCGAATCGCCGTACGTCGCCGCCGATGGCGAGCTGTTCTGGCGCGACCAGGCGGGCCCCATAGACGGCTTCAAGGCGATGCTGCGCATGCGCCGGCACCATTACGGCACATTCAGCATCTGGCACAGCCACTCGGGCCGCGAAGGGAAGCCCTATTCGATCGACAACTGGACGCGCCAGCCGGTCACCGCCGATCAGATCGCCGCCGCGCACTTGCCCGTGGACGACGGCTATTTCACAGACAGCAACGGGGCACCTGTCGTGCGGTCGGCTTTCGAATACATCACCGACCATCTTGGCTACCGCTTCGAGCTCCAGCAGGCGAAGTTCACTGAAGCTCCAGGGGCTGGCGGACGCTTTTCGCTTGAGGTGGAGCTCATCAACCGCGGCTTCGCGGTGCCGCACAACCCCCGCCCTGTAATCGCCGTGCTGATAGATTGGGAGGGGAGGGTGGCCGAGTTGCCGTTCGAAGATGTCTGTCCGTGCGAATGGCAGCCGTTCGAGCCGGGCGACGAGACATACGCGCCGCTGACGCACTCCATCTCGCTGGCTGCGGATCTTCCTGGACACGTCAGATCCGGCTGGTACCAGCTCGGCTTGTGGCTGCCCGACGCCGCCGCGTCTGTCCGCCTTGATCCGCGCTACGCCGTGCGGATGGCAAACCGCGACGTCCCGTGGTGGATTGATTACGAAGGAAAATACGGCGTCAACATCATCGGTGTGTTGGAAGTCCGCGGCAATACTCAATTCTGACTTGCCTTGCAAGGCTTATTAGGCGTGTTCCGCGCTGCCAGTCCCGCGCCAGCACGGAACACGCTATTGGAGCTATTGGAGGGCGGCAGGCCTCTGCTACGGTTAAGTTGTCCGTATCAGCCGAAAAGAGAGGCAACACTCAAGAAAACCCTGTCGCAGATTACGCGGAAAACCTTAAGAAACGGGATGTTCCCGCCTGAAAAACAGGAAGACGCCGCCCCGCCGTATATGCCAGAATAAAAGACGTCGCCCGTAAACGGGCACATCCGTGAACACAACCAGGCGTCAAATGACTAGAACGAAATTATTGCTATGAAGAAATATAAAATCGGCATAATCGGCTGCGGGGGCGTGGCCAAATTCCATTCCGAGGGCTGGCGGGCATGGAAGGAGGACTGCTCCATGACGGCACTTTGCGACATCAACCCATCGCAGATCAAACGTCTGAAGAGCGAGTTCCCCGACTTTACGGGCACCGCCGCTGAATACACCGATTACCGGGAAATGCTCGGCAAGGAGAAACTTGACATCGTCTGCGTGTGTTCATACAGCGACAAGCATCTTGAGCACACCAGCGCCTGCCTTGACGCGGGCCTGCACGTGCTGATGGAGAAACCAGTGGGATATAATCTTGAGGAGGCGCGGCAGTTTCTCCACCTCGCCCGGCGCCACCAGGACATAAAAGTCTCCGTCGCGTATTCACTGCGCTACCGCAACGCCTTCATGGCCTTCCGCGAGCTGATCCGCAACGGCACGCTAGGCGATATCCTGACTGCCGAGGTGTCGTACAGCCATCCGCACTTCGGGAAGAAAATCAAGGTTGCCTCAAGCACCGATTATCTAAAGCAACACAGCGACCTCGCGGGTGGCGACACTACAATCGCCGGCGTGAAACCCAAGAAAAACCCATACGAAGATGGAGGGGGCAACTATGTGGCTTCCTCCGAGCTTACGCACTCGACCCACCCTTGGGATCTGACGCGCTTCTTCTTCGGAGAGGCTACGCACGTCTTCAGCACGGAATCAACGCTTCCCGCTGTAGACGGCACTTCCGGCATTCAAATGGGAATGCTGTGGATGCGCTCGGGCGCGATCGTCCACGTCTTGGCCGGAATGACCGCCGTCCCGCAAATCGGCGGCAACCAGCATCAGTTCGCACAGGTTCACGGCTTGAAGGGAAGCGCGTGGCTTGTGCGAGACATGTACGAGCCTTACGATTACCACGCCTACTACCGCACTGATGGCGAGATTCAGACTGCACCCGCTGTAACCGATCTGCCGGATAGCTCGCACGGCGTGATAATCCGCTCCAAGAACTTGATGAACGCCATCGAGGGCAAGGAGGAGCTTATCTGCTCTATGGAAGACGGGGCGCACACGACTGAGCTGCTCTACGCCCTTTGGCTCAGCGAACGCACCGGAGTCAGGACCGCCGTTTTGCCTGCGCGCGTCACTGGCTGATGAAAGGAAAGCGCCAGTATGCATAATATGAGCGAGACTAAGAATAATCCATCAGATATTGATGTAGCCATACGCGCGCGCCAGCATGCCCACATAAAAGCCGCGTCGGCGCGCGTGAGGGAAGGCGGCGACAAAATACTATTCTGGAATTCGGCAATACTCTCATGCTTGTCGGCCGGCGAAGAAGAACTCGCCAACCGACACATCGAAGGAGTGGCGGACATATGCTCAACGCTTCAGCGTGACTGCACCGATTTCATGCTCAACCTCCTTTTGCGCGCCTATATTTTGTTCCCGGACAAGATTACGCCTGACAACCGCGATAGGATCCGGAAGGCGGCCACCGGGAACCGTTTTTATGGTGGGCACCGAGCGAGTTACCCGATGTTCTACAACAGCGAGAACCACCACATGTGCTGGGCAGTCGCTGAGTTTCTCACAGCGCAGTGCTTCCCAGACGATGTGTTCAGCTTCGACGGACGCACCGCGCGCGAACACTACGAGCGTTCGCGCTTTTTGATAGCCACGTGGATCGACCGGCGCGCCCGCTGGGGATATTCCGAATGGAATTCCTCTTGTTACATGGGCGTTAATCTGGAGAGTCTTCTCAATCTTGTGGATTGCTCGGCCGACTCCGATATACGCAATCTCGCGTGCCAAGCCGTCACCAAACTCCTGGCCGACCTTGCCGCCGACAGCCTCGAAGGCGGCATTTGGGGCGCGCAGGCCCGGACGTACGAATCGAACGTATTCAAGACAAGCGGCCAGTCGGCGGCAGGTGCTCTGTCTTTGCTGCTCGGCGCCGGCGACTCCGAAACACCGTCTGCCTCCGGCGGCACAATGGAGTACTACGCAACCACTTCGTACCGCCCGCCTCGTTGGCTTTGCGACCTCGCGCGTGATGCCGAAACTCCACTTGTGAACGAGGAACGCCACCGTGGCGAGGAAGATCTTTTCTATTCATGCCGGAGTGCTTTCTGGCTGCCGCCATATGAACTCACGAATCCGGAAGCCATGATGGCGTTCGCGCCGGATAGCTTTCACGACACTCCGGTCCGCACGGAACGCACCGCCGGCACTATAGTATCCGCGGTATTGGGGAAGACTAGCGACAAACTTGGCGCTCAGGCGCTCTACTGGATGGGCAGCCTGCGCGGCCTGCTCTCGATTTTCACCACGCAGCCGTTTGCGAAGGGCGTTGAGCTGGCCGAAGACCGGTACTGGGCGGGCACATCGAGTGTTCCAATTTGCTACCTGCGGGACGGCGTGCTTGCGGCGGTCTACAAGGGCGGGGTGAAGTCTGCCGAATTCACTCATGCGCATTTCCCGACATCCGATATGAGCGAATGGACGCATCGCAACGGCTGGTTCTTCGGCAGGCTCGACGACGCTTATGTTGGATTGCGCCCGCCCGCCGGCGCCGAGTTGGCATCAGAAGGAAAATGGGCCGGAAGGGATATCATAGCCCCTGGACGAGATGCTGTGTGGATTGTCGTCTTCGGATCGAAGTCACGCCACGACACATACCCCAATTTCATGTTCCACTGCCTGCAACAGCTCCGCATACAAGTCGCCGCCGACAAATCGTCGGTCGATTACGAAGTTTCCGGGCACAAGATACACGTCTCGCGCGATAAGGTAATGGAAGACGGCGTCGTCTTCTCCAGTGCTGATTGGCCGCAGATGAGCAACCGCTTGGTCCGCCACGAATACGGTTCGGCGCAGACGTACATCATGGGATCCGAGCAGCCGGAACTTGCCTTGGACTTCTCCCAAGCCAGCCGCATCAGCGGGGAATGGGCGCAACGCCAGGATTTGGCTACGCTGTAACGAGGTGTCGGTCAGAGGCTGTTCAGGGAGTCGATGTCTATGGCAAGGTGGATGCCGGAGGGCGGCGGCGCGGCAGCCGTGGCCGCGCGGATCCTTTTCGACATGAAGCCAATTTTTTCGCCGAACATCGTTAGTTGGTAGCGCCAGTTTTTCTTGATTTTTTCCAGTGGGGCCGGACATGGGCCGCCCATTCTGTAGTGTGCGGATTGACCGATGGCATGCGCGAATCTGCGTGCGTATTCGGCAACTGCTGTTTCATTTTCACTGCGGAAAGTTATGCAGATGAACCGTGAAAAGGGAGGGTAGGAGAGCTCGCGGCGTTCAGCCATTTCGATTCCGGAAAATCCGGCGTAGTCCTCGGTCTTCGCATGCACGATCGCCGGGTGCCCAGGGGAAAGAGTTTGCACAAACACCTCGCCCTGAGTGGATCCGCGGCCGGATCGTCCAGCCATTTGGGCGATCAACTGGAACGTCCGTTCAGAAGCCCGGAAGTCTGGCATCGCAAGGCCTGAGTCCGCGTTCAATATACCGGCGAGCGTGACGTTCGGGAAGTCGAGGCCTTTGGCTATCATCTGCGTCCCTATCAGGATGTCGATCTTGCGGGCGCGGAAGCGGTCCAGGATTTCCTGATGGCTGTATTTGCGGGAAGTAACGTCGGCATCCATGCGTTGGATCGAGGCTTTGGGAAAAATTCTCCTCGCTATGGTTTCAACGCGTTGTGTGCCTATGCCCGAATATTTGTATTCCGGGTTGCCGCATTCAGGGCAGGCCGCTGGGACTTTGCAAAAGTAGCCGCACATGTGGCAGCGCATGATGTCGTCCGCCGCATGGTAAGTCATGCCGACGGAGCAGTCGGCGCATTTTTCCACGTGTCCGCATTTGCCGCATATCACGTGCGGCGCGTATCCACGGCGGTTGAGGAAGAGCATCACCTGCTCACCGTTTTGCAGGCGTGTTTTCACAGCGGCGATAAGGCGTTCGGAAAACACGGGGAGCATTCCGGTCTTGGCCACTTCGGCGCGCATGTCCACGATCTCCGTGCGCGGCATGGTCATGTCGACAGCGCGGCGCGTCATAGACGCCAACTGGTACTTGCCGTTTTGGGCGTTGTGCCAACTTTCCAACGACGGCGTGGCGGAGCCCAGCACGACGGCGCAGTGCTCTATGTTGGCGCGCATCACGGCCACGTCGCGGGCGTTGTATCGCGGCGCTTCCTCCTGTTTGTAGCTGGGTTCGTGCTCCTCGTCGACTATTATCACGCCCAGGTTCTCGACGGGCGCGAACACTGCCGAGCGCGGCCCGACCACGACGCGCGCCTTGCCTTCCTGTATGCGGTGCCATTCGTCGTGCCGCGCCATCTCCAAGCTGACTGTGCAGCACGGCTATGGTTTCTCCGAATCGCGATGCGAAGCGCTGTATCGTCTGAGGCGTGAGGGCGATTTCCGGAACCAGCACAATTGCGCCTTTGCCGGCCTCCAGAGAGCATGCGATGCTTTGCAGGTACACCTCGGTTTTGCCACTGGCGGTTACTCCGTGCAGCAGCACCGGGCGGGGCGCTGGGGCGTCGGCCGGCGTTGTGCAGGCGGCGCAAATGATTCCCTTGGCCACCTGCTGTTCCTCTGTCAGGGCAAGTGGTTTAGAGGGCAGAATATTGCGCCCGGCAAGAGGATCGCGCCTCTCGGGTTGTTCCGTTATGCTGACCATGCCGTCGTTCTCCATCTTGCGCAAAGTTGCCGGCGCAATGTTCCACTGACGGCAGAACTCTGATAGGTTGACCGCTCCGGCCTTAAGGACAAGCTCAAGGATTTCGAGTTGGCGTGCTGAGGCTTTCTTGCCGCTTGCCAGGGTTGTGGCAGGGTCTGGACTCTGCCACGCAGATGTGGCCTCGACGATTAGTCGCATTTTGAACCCTGTGCCGGACTTGCGCACCGGGGCAGGGAGCATGGCCCGTAGGCATGACTCGATTGGGGCGATGTAATACGATGCCATCCAGGAGGCGAGTTGGATGAGGGTGTCGGAGAGCAGGGGTGTGCCGCCCAAAACTCCCATGATCGGCTTGAGCTTGCCTTTGTGGGAAGACGTTTCGGATACAGACAGGACAAATCCCTCGATTACGCGGTGTCCAAACTCGACCTGCACGCGTATGCCGGGGCGCACCGCGCCGACGAGGCTCTCCGGTATGGCGTAGTCGAAAGTGCGGTCTATCGCGGTGTCTGTGGCTATCTGTGCTACCATTTGCAAAAAAAAGGCGGGGCATAGCCCCGCCGTGAGTCATTTCGCGGTTTGCGCGAATCGGGTTATATGCCCCCAAGTGGTATTACTTGACGCCCTTGGCCGTGATCACTGCAGCGGAGCTGTTGGTCTTGTCGTTGAAAGTGGAGCCGCCGACGAAGGACCTCGGGTCGGACAGGTACTTTGCCTTGATTTTCGTGACGCCACCGCCTCTCTGCACGAAGACAAGCTGTGAATTGCCGAAGGGCTTGACCTCAGAGAGGAACTTCTGGTTAAGTGCGCCAGGGTTTTCTCCTTTGATGTCGTTGATAGTGATGTCGAAGTTTCTTGTGAAGATGAACGGAGTGTCGTCCTGGGCGCTCTCGTCGAGACCGGCGATCATGTTCCACACATTGTAGCCGCCGCCTTCGAATTCCGTCTGACCCTTCGCGGCCGGCACGCCGCCACCAGCGAAAATCGACCAGCTCATGTTTTCAAGAGCTTGGGATGTGATAAGGTCGGAGAAATATGTTTCCGAATCTGACGATGTAGTGTAATCGACGCTACCAGAGAAGTTGGAGGTCTTCGTAGGCCATACGCTTCCCAAGTTCATAGTTTCACGCTCAAGATTCGCGCTTATTATGCCCTGCACGACGTTCTTTCCGTTATTGCCGACCTGCATGGCGTTAGCTGCCTCTATCGCGCCTTTAATGGCCGGGAACATAAGCCCCATCAAAATGCCGAGAATTGCGATGACTACGAGGAGCTCTATGAGCGTAAATGCCGAGAACTTGGTTTTTGTCTGTGTTTTTTTCATGCTGCACCTTGGTTTGTTTAATCTTGTTAGGAAATTGTGTTCAGTATTCAAGCAGTTCGTCTTAACTAAGCAATACGCTTTACCAGTTGACAGCGCGGAGTATCCCACAATTCGCATAGTTAAGTCAACAGTAATTTTTCAAAGGAGTTGAGTTGGGCCAAAAATACAGGTATAATCCGGCGCATCCAAAATGAGCACAGAAAAAATCGACAACTCAAGCGGGGATGGAGGCGAAGGCGTGGCGGATGCCGCGACTGCCGCCCATGATTGCCTCGGTCCGGACGGCATGCTTTCCATAGTGATGCCGGCCTACAATCTGGGCCGCGTGATACGGGACAATGTCGCGAGCGTGCATGCGCTCTTCGACAGTGTCGTGCCATTTGAAATCGTGCCGGTGGACGACGGCAGCGCCGACGACACCCGCTCCCGCATGGAGCAGGCGGCCGACGATTTCCCGCAGACTGTGCGCCCCGTGTTCTCCCCGCGCAACGGCGGCAAGGGTGCCGCACTCGCGCAGGGGTTCGCAAAGTCACGCGGGTCGCACGTGCTGCTGCTCGACGGCGACCTCGACTTGAGCCCGAAACTGATCTGGAACTTCTTCGACGTAATGCGCGACACCGGCGCCGACATTGTGATCGGCTCCAAGATGCATCCGGAATCCAAGATCGACTACCCGCCCACTCGCCGCTTGGCCAGCTTCGTGTACTACGGGATCGTCAAGATGCTCGTAGGGTTGCCAGTGCACGACACTCAGACGGGTATGAAGCTGTTCAAACGCGAGGCGCTGGAATACGCTTTCTCTCGCATGCTGGTCAAACGCTTCGCGTTCGATCTAGAGGTGCTCTCGATAGCCAACGAAAATGGATTCAAAATTGCAGAAGCACCAATTGAACTTGATTTCGGCAACAAAGCGGGGAGTCTGACTTTCTCGAACATACGCCAGGTGATGACGGACACCCTCGCGATTTTCTACCGTCTCAGGATCCTGCGCTACTACGGCGCGCTTGAGCCGCACGACATGCCAGATCCCCCGCCGCGCGTCTCGGCCGTCATCGCGTGCCCCGCCGCTTCGGAGGTGCTAGACGCGTGCCTCAGGGGGATCGAAGAGCAGAGCTGGCCCGACATCGAGGCTATCGTGCTGCCGGACGAACCCACTGGCAGGGAATGGCCCACGTTCGTGCGCGAGATCCCGACGGGCAAAGTGCGCCCGGCGGATAAACGCAACATGGGGATTAAGGCGGCGTCCGGGGATATTGTAGCCTTCATCGACGACGACGCCGCACCGCTGCCGGGATGGCTCGAATACGCGATCCCGTATTTCTCCGATCCGGAGATAGGCGCGGTTGGAGGGCCTGCGCTGACGCCCCCGGAGGATTCGTTCATGTCGAAGATGGGCGGGCGCGTGTACGCGAACCTCTTCGTGTCCGGCAAGTACCGCCGCCGCTACACCCCAACACGCGTGTGCGACGAGGATGACCTGCCCAGTTGCAACCTTCTCGTTCGAAAGAATATACTTGAGGAGCTCGGCGGCTTCGACACGGAATATTGGCCGGGGGAGGATACCATACTCTGCCTCGGAATAGTGCACAAGCTGAAACGGCGCATGATATATGATCCGCGCGTACAGGTCACTCACCACAGGCGTCCGCTTTTCAGACCGCATATGCGGCAAGTGGGTCGCTACGCGAAACACCGCGGGTTCTTCGTGCGTCGCTTCCCTGAGACATCGTGCCGCCTCTCCTACATGGTCCCAAGCCTGTTCCTGATTGGCGTCGTGGCTGGGCTGCCGCTGAGCTTCGCGCACCCTGTCTTCAAATGGATCTACATATCGGTGCTTTCTGTGTACCTTTTTCTGACCTGCGTGTCGTCGCACTACCTGCGCGATCCCCTCGGATGGTTTGTGACATGGGCAGGTGTCCTGGCAACGCATCTCACGTACGGGGTCTGTTTTGTCGCCGGGTTGTTTTCTCGGGGCATGGAGAAGAATGTGAAACCTTTCGACCATCATTCAGAAGGGGAGGGAAGGAAATGAGAATACTCGTAGGATATGCGCCGCTCAAGTCGGACAAGGGCGTCCCTCTGCTTTCGCAGAACAGGCAATTCCAGTGGTTCAGCAAACCGACGTACGTTTATCCGATGGTGCCGGCATCTGCGGCGACGTTGCTCAAAAGCCGCGGGCACGAAGTGCATTGGCTCGATGGCATCGCGGAAGAGCTGACGAAGGAGCAGTTCGAGGAGCGTTACAAGGACATAGGCGCGGACGTCTTCTTGCTGGAGACGAAGACGCCGGTGGTGAAGATGACATGGCGCATCGTCGACCGGCTTAAGGAGCTAGTGCCGTCGTGCCGCATCGTGCTGTGCGGCGACCATGTGACTGCGGTGCCAGAGGAGTCTCTGGACAACTGCCAGGTGGATTACGTGCTCTGCGGCGGCGACTACGATTTTTCGCTTGCCGCACTCGTTTCCTCACTTGAAAGTGGCGGGCCGGTCCCGCCGGGTTTCTGGTGGCGCGGCAAAAACGGGAAGCACGAGACAAGTGGGCAATTCGACCTCCATGCAAACAACCTCGACGAGCTGCCGCCCATAGACCGAGACCTGACTCGTTGGGGGCTCTACAGCAGGAAGAACGGCAACTTCCGCCGCACGCCTGGGACTTACACCATGGCGGGGCGTGATTGCTGGTGGGGCAAATGCCGTTTCTGCTCGTGGACGACCATCTACCCGCAGTGGCGCACCCGTTCGGTGGTGAAAATGCTCGACGAGATCGGCTACATAATCGAGCGCTATGAAGTTAAAGAGATTTTCGATGACTCCGGCTGCTTCCCGGCTGGCGCGTGGCTGAGGGAATTCTGTGATGGCATGATAAAGCGCGGCTACAACAAGCGCGTGGTCATGGGGTGCAACATGATTCCAGGCGTGTTGACCTCGGAACAGTATAAGCTCATGGCAAAGGCGGGCTTCAGGTTCGTTCTCTTCGGGCTCGAATCGGCGTCGGACGAAACGCTCTCTCGCATCAATAAAAGTCCGGCAGCCAAGCACATTTCGCAATCGATGCGCCTCGCCAGGGAGGCGGGGCTGCGGCCGCACGTCACGTGCATGGTCGGTTACCCGTGGGAAACGCTCGACGATGCGAAGCGTACCATTGAACTCACGCGCGGGCTTTTCAATCTGGGGTGGATCGACACGCTGCAGGGGACGATAGTGATCCCGTATCCGGGGACGCCGCTTTTCGAAGAATGCCGCGAAAACGGCTGGCTCAGGACCGAGGACTGGGACCGCTACGACATGCGCGAGCCAATAATGAAAACGGGCATTCCGGACGAGGAGATCATGGCGCTGATCCGCGGGCTGTACACGTCGTTTCTCACGCCGAGATTCATTATGCGGCAGATCATCGCGGTACGCAGTCCGTCGGACGTCGCGTACCTTTGGAAAGCCGGACTGCGGGTCCTAGGACATTTGTTTGATTTTCATGGACATAAGCAGCGCTAAATGCGATAATGCGCCTTTTCTTTTAAGATGATTAGGAGAATCGCCCCGGCATTCCGGGGATAGTGTTTTCACACGTAGAGATTAGGCAAGGTGCAGATAAAGTGAACGCAGTACTTAAAGAGCTATCAGAATTGCTGGAAAACGGCGTATTCGAGCCTTCGTTGAAGGCCACGACTAAAGAAGGGGTCCTGGCGGAGATTGCGGATTTACTCGTTGCGAACGGCAAGATCCCCGCGACCGGACGCGATGCGGTTTACCAGGCGCTGACGGAGCGCGAGGCGAAGATGTCTACCGGCATGCAGTACGGGGTCGCGATCCCGCACGCCAGGACTGACATCGTGGATGGGCTCGTCACGATAGTGGCGCTGGCACCGCAGGGCGTCGTCTTCGGGTCGCTCGATGGCGCAGTCTCCAACATATTCGTCGGCACTCTCAGCCCGCCTGATGACGCAAATTCACACATCCGCTTCCTAGCGGAAGTCAGCCGCCAGCTTTCCAGCCGCAAGACGCGCGAAAAGCTTCTTGAGGCCAAGACGAAGAGCGAGCTTGTCGACATCGTCTGCGGAACCGGTGCATAACAGCAAAATTCCCCTGCCGCGTATATTGGCCGCGGCACCCGGCTGGCCGGTCGTGTTCGAGCTCGACGAAGGCGAGTCGATATACTTGCCGGCGGCGGGCGGGCGGATGCGTTCCGTCCGGCTCATCGCCGTCCGTCATTCAACAGAACCGGATTGGTGGGTGCCCGAAAACGAGTACGAACTCCCGCGGGAGTTGGGCGGCTTGCGCCTCTACGTGGAGGCCTCACGCGGCTGGGCGGGCACTCCGCAGTATCAGCCGCTTGCAAACATCGAGCGCAGCGTCCGCTTCTCGTGCGTTCCGGCAGGATCCCCATGGGGTCCCCCCATGCGGTTTCCAATAGATGGCTTCCGCTGGCGTTGCAGCACTTACCAGAACTCCTGGAACGCTCTCGTCCCTTACAACCAGCTCTATTACCACCGCGGCGAAGACTTCGGCGCGATTCCGGACCGCCTAAGCGTGGTCGCGCCTGCGGCGGGACGCATCGTCAAATCCCCGTTGCCAGATGGCGATGGCCGCTCAAACACGCTGACCCTGCAGCTTGCCGGCACCGATGTCCGCCTCGCACTTGCACACATGAACTTGGAGAATATCCAGGCAGACATGACAGCAGGCCGCGAGGTTGAAGCCGGCGATTTGCTTGGTCGCACCGGTTGCACTTGGGACGGGCGCAAATGCCAGCACGCGGATCCGCATCTGCACGTCGGCCTGTCCATTGGCGACATCGGCGTCAGCTGTTATCCGCTTATCGTCGAAAGCTATTTTCGAACATATCAGGACTCCATCTTGCCAGTGGCAGGTGGCTTTGGATTTACAATGGCGGGAGGCGACTACCTGTGCGACGGCTCACGGTCGGTCGCCCGGCCTGGCCGGAGGATCGTGCGCTGGCGCTGGCGCCTGCACGACGGCAGGGAGGTGGAGGGTGCCGTTGCCCGCGCAACATATGGCAAGCCTGGCGCATTTGTCGAAGAGTTGATCGTGACGGCGGACGACGGCAGCGAAGATTGCGATTTTCTCCATGTGCGGGCATACGCTCCCGGGAAAATCCGCGGCATCGCACGCGGCTGGCTCCACACAAGTCCGTGCAGGGGCGGGGAGCCCGGCACACCTGTAACGCTCTGGCCACGGCTAGGTGAGGTTCAGTCGGCGAGCGTAGACTTTGGTGACGGCTCCGCGGCGGAGCCGCTCGCGTCAGAGATGGCCCACGTTTACAAGGTGCCGGGCCGGTACACCATAGCTGTGCAAGGGCGTGGCCCGGGCGGCGAACCTGCAACGTTCAAAGTGCGCGTCCTGGTCTAAATGCAACTCCGGGCACGATCATCATAGTAAGATAAAGGTAATTTGGAGTCTTATCAGGGAGGGGGGGGGATTCTGTGGAAATAAATGTTCGGCGCAACTACAGGTTGCTCCTGCTTATTGCGGTGATTTTGATATTGATAATAGTGCCGTTTTTGCTTTGGGGCGACGACGTAAACGAATGGTTTACATCGCAGCTTTGGTTTGAGGAGGATGGCAAGCTGACGTCCGGCTACAGGGGTGCCGCCGCGCTCGTTATGTTTGCGTTGCTTGCTTCCGACATGCTCCTCCCAGTCCCGTCTAGTCTTGTTAGCACTTGCTGCGGTCTTTTCCTTGGCTTTTCCGACGGTTTTTTCGTGTCGTTCGCAGCCATGTGCGTGAGCGCGGCATTCGGGTATATATTGGGAAGGTTTTTTTCCGATTACGCTAAGAGACTTGTGGGCGATCGCGAGATGTCCGCGCTGGAACGTTTTCAGGGCAACACCCGCGGTTGGTGGCTGCTCCTTCTGCGTCCGGTGCCGGTGCTGGCGGAGGCCTCAGTGCTCTTGAGCGGCATAGGACACCAACCATTTCGGCGCGCGGCGATAGAGGTGCTCATCGGCAACGCCGTCGTGAGCGCGGTCTATGCGGCTGTCGGCGCGGCGGGCGGCAAATCTGATTCGATGTTGCTGGCTTTTGCGGGGACGATAGCTATATCAGGCCTTTGCATGCTAGTCGCCACCCGTCGTGCCAGAGCGCGCGAAGAGGCCTGAACGCCATTCTCCCGAGAGGATGGTTTTGACTTCGACAAAGTCTTGCGATTCGTAGACCCGTTTGATGTCCGCGTACTGGCTGTCTAGGATGCCGGAGAGTATTATGCCCCCGCCTGCGGGCACTGCCAGGCGGAATGCTTTCGCCGCCCGCAACAGGATAGGTGCGAGTATGTTTGCCACGATGATGTCACCGTGCGGGAGTTCGGATGCGAGTGCGTCGCCTTCTGCGAACGGGATAGCCAACTTGTTCATGTGTGCGTTTTCTCGCGCGATGCGCACAGCTGCGGGATCGTTGTCGTAACCCCTGACATCCTCGAAGCCAAGTTTGCGCGCGGCAATCGCCAAGATACCGGTGCCGCAGCCCATGTCGACGACCGCGCGGTCTTGGGCTTCGCCATGCTCTGCGATATCCTGCAGCAGTCGTATGCACGATTGTGTGGTGGGGTGGAGACCCGTTCCGAAACTCATGCCCGGCTCAATGTCGATCACTATTTCGTTAGGCGCTGCGTCGTATTCCTCCCAAACTGGGCGGATCGTGACGCGATCGGTGACGTGTAAGACATGAAAGAAACTTTTCCACTTTTCGGTCCAGTCGGCGCTTTCCAATTGGATCACGGAAGCCGCATGCGGTTTGCAGTCGATGGTTTCGGCGATGCGCGCCATTTGCAGGGCGAAATCATCGGCTTCTTGTTGAGAAGTGCAGAAGGCCTCGACCCAGGTTTCGCCTGTGTCGACGTCCTGCCACGAGCCAGGAGGCGGCTCCAGCAATGCCATTGCATCCAGGAAAGCATCTAGCTGCGCGGTTTCCGCGGCCATCCTTATTCGGAACACTGGAGTTTGGTCGGAGATTGTATCGGTCATTTGTCTGTCTTGCTTCGTGCAATGTTATGGTTGCGCATCCGGCGGGTCCTTGCGGTCGAGCTCGTCAAATCGGTCGTATTTATCCGGCACGAGATATATAAGCGGGATTCCGCCAATTCCGACCACGGCTTTGACGATGAGGTTCATCATGAAAATCTGCCAGACAGCGCCGATTGACACTACGCCAATGAAGGCACCGAACGTGAAAATGAAGTTGTCGATGGGTATCGATATGCAGTTGCTGAGGAGAACCCGCGCCCATTGGTGCCGGGCTGTTTTGGATCTGAACCAGTGGTATACCTCGGTGTCGACGAGTTCGCTGGCTATTTCAGCGATGATCGACACTATGACTATGCGCCAAACGGGGCCGAGCACAGCCGCGAATTCTTTTTGCAGAGGCCATGTGGTGGCGGGAGTGGCAAGAGTGCAAAGCCAGAGGTATACGGCCATGAATAAGTTGAGTGCGCCGGTGGTGATCACGAGCGTGCGTGTGCTTTTCTTGCCGAGGAGCTTGTGCGCCATGTCGCGCAGTGTGAACGTGAAAGGGTATATGAACGTGCCCATGTCCACGGCCAAGTCGGCGACGGTGCCAATTTTAAGGCTGGCAATGTCTGAGAGCATCTGGAGGCCGGCGTATGCTGCGACGATGAATACTGCCGCGCAAGAAATGGCCGCGGTGCCTTTATCTTTTGAGTTCACAACTCTTTTACGTTGCCGTTTCCATCGGACTCTGAAGCTTCCCAGAACTCGTTGAACCTCCTATTGAAGATATCGGAGAGTTCGTCGATGTGGCGGCGCTGCTGTTCGAGCGCCCAGAGAATGAACTTCCAACTTTCGGCGAATTTGTAGTCGCCGAAAATACGCGGTTCGTACCTGTCGAACTGTTCTCGCCGCGTGGTGTAGTTCCAGCAGAGTTCGCGCGTGTGGGCGGCGAAACCGTCGAAAAACGCGTCAGCTATGTCTGGCGCCGGCAATATGGGATGTTTGCGGGCGTATTCGACGACGGTTTTGGCGAAGCGCGTCAAGTAGAAATCGAAAATGCGGTCCAGATTTTCGCGCGTCATGGATTTATCCGGCCATCCCATAGTCCCCCGGACTGAGCAAAGCCATACCCGAAGCGGCATTTCCTTGCCGTAGCGGATGTCGTAACCGAACTCGATTATTTCCTTCCCCTCGGCAAAACGTATGGAACCCTGCGTGGTGTATTTTTTCAGAATCAGGTTTTCGGCGGCGGCGGAACCCATGAGCATGATGAGCACGCGGACTACGTCGGCGGATTCGTGCGAGGTGTCGTACTTTCCAGTGCGCTGGTCGCGGTCGAAGAACGAAAACGCAGGGAGGCTGCTGAATGGTTCGCCCGGATAGCGCGTGCGTGTGAAGTAGTGGATATCGCCGGCGCTGCCGTCGCTTCTCGCAAGAAGGCGGTGTTTGCCGTATGCGATGCCAAGGCGGCGGAAAGCTTCGGTGCGGGCGAGCGTGTAAGCGCCGTAGCCGGTGCTTTTCTGGGCGAGGCGTTTTTCGATGATGCGCGCCTCAAGCGGGTTCCACATCGTTTTAAAGACGATTTCGCGCGTCTTGCCCTCGCCGAGGCGGACTCCCTCTGTGACAGACCGGATTTCGTATACGTTGACGTACTCGATGCGGTCGCCGTGGCTGAGCTGCTGTTCAAGAGAGTCGAGTATCGCGATGGTCCTGGGATCCACGCCGTCGTGCATGAAGCGGTTGCCGAGCATGTATGTGGCGCCGGGCATGGCAGTGCGTAGATCATCGAACGCGCGCGACATCGAATCATGCTCGTCGAAGTATATGGCGCCAGTGATGTTGCGGTAGAGCGTCTCAAGAAACTTGATCGAGCTTTCATCGGCGAAGTCAGGATCCGCAAGATAGCCCTCAAAGGTGAGTCTTATGGCGTTGAAGCGCTCTTCCACGTCGCTGGCAGTGTAGCTGCCGCTCTCCACGTGGTTATAAAGATCCACAACTAGGGGCGCGAGTTTAGTCCTGCCGACGCCTGTGGGTACGCCAAAGAATTCAACTTCGTGGTGTCCGTGGTATTTGGGCATCTTCAGGTTCGGCTGCGCACCCTCCGCGCCCTTGGCCGCGAGCTCGACGAGTCCGCGGTGGAACTGTTTAAAGTCGGTTTTTATATGGCTGCCCCATTCCACGAAGTTAGTGTATGAGAGGAAATGGACGCCCTTGACACTGTGGTAGTAGCGGATGACGGAATGCATCCTTGACACGCTGCCTCGCACGGCGGCTTCCATTTCGTCGTGCGTCCA
>JALHHX010000127.1 GCA_022837245.1 Lentisphaerota bacterium | reverse complement strand
AAGGACTGCTACTACTGCGGTATCCGGAAGGGAAACGAGAAAACGGAGCGTTTCGAGCTGGACGAACCGGCCATCCTCCGCGCGGTGCAGCGCAACATCGACCTGCGCTATGGTTCCATCGTACTGCAGTCCGGCGAAATAGAGTCCGAAAAGCACACTGCCTTCATCGAACGCATCCTGCGCATAATCGCCGAAATGTCAAATGACAAACTTGGCGTGACATTGTCATTGGGAGAGCAGTCGTTGGAGACTTACGCCCGCTGGCGGCAAGCCGGTGCCCATCGCTACCTTTTGCGCATCGAAACCACAAACCGCGAGCTTTATGCGGCGCTCCATCCCGCCTGCCACAGCTTTGACCGCCGTGTCGAGTGCCTCCGGGCGCTGCGCCAGTGCGGCTACCAGGTCGGCAGCGGCGTCATGAGCGGTCTTCCGGGGCAGACGAACGACGACCTCGCGGCGGACATCCTCTTCATGCGCGACATGGACATCGACATGATAGGCATGGGTCCCTACATCCCGCACCACGACACGCCACTTGGCCGCGACATCCCGTTCACGCCCGGGTATGCCGCGGATCATCTCCGTCTGGGCCTAAACATGATCTCAGCCGCGCGCCTGTTTCTGCACGACGTCAATATCGCGGCCACGACGGCTCTCCAGGCGCTCGCCGACGACGGTCGCGAGCAGGGTGTCATGGCCGGGGCGAACGTCATAATGCCAAACATCACGGATACAGAATATCGCCGCAACTACCAGCTTTACGAAAACAAGCCGTGTCTTGACGACAACTCCGAGCAGTGCCGCGACTGCCTTGTTGGCCGCCTCGCCCGCATTGGCGAGGGCATCGATTGGGACCACCAGGGCACCTCCCCCCATTACACCATGCGCACGCTTCTCTCAAGTGCAAACACTTGTTCTCACAATTGAGAACGTAAACATAAGTCTTGACGCCCGGCGGAAGTTGTCGTAGTTTGCAACACGCACAAACGCAATCCCTGCAAGGAGCGTCCAGACCGCAGCGCGGAGTGGCACGCATGTTGCTTGACGAAGTTTATCGCAAATGATGAAAACGTCCACGACTAATCAAAAAAACTCCCCGCCGCCGTCCAAAACCGCTAATCGTCGCAGCGTTACCGACGTTGTAGGGTTGGAGGTTGGCGCGGATCTGGATGCCGGAACCCCCGCTGTAAGGATCAGGATCAGGTCGGGGGAGCCCGAAATAGCAGCGGCCGGTTTCCTCCCGATCGATTCCAGGATTCCGCATACGTTGCCGTCCGAATCTCTGGAAAGCCGCTGGCTGCTTCCCAAATCTTTCTGCGCCCCTTCGGCGGCCATAGTCGTCAATTCGGCGGATTCCATTCTGCGTCAGGCGGTGTCGGTCGACGACGCTCTTTCGGATCGCGACAATGACTCCTTCCGGACGCGCACATACAAGAGCCGGAACGGATCGCTTTCATTTGTCGCGGCCATGCCGGAGAAGATCGCGTCGTGGGCGGCCTCATTGTTGCCCGAAGGCCGCAAGCCCACGGCTTGTTCCATACAAATTTCCGCGTTGGCACGACTTAACGCCTTCGCCGCTTCCGAGACTTTTTCAAAGACGAACGGCAAGGCGCTTGTGCTCATTGTCGGACCGGAATCTTCTGCGCTTGTGATTTTCGACGACTTCGAGCCCCTGCTTTACAGGGAGCACTCAATCGGAAGCAACAACGCCGTGGAAGCCGTAAGCCTCGGGATGAACCTCGACCGGGCAACGTCCGAGAAGATTTTGAACGAGACTCTCGTTGACCCCACCTCGATGCTGGAGCCGGCGCTGGGGCCGCTGTTCCGCCAAGCTGAGCTGTCTGTGGACTATGCCACCCGCAAGAGCGGCAGTTTTATCGAGAACTTTTATCTTTGCGGGCTTATGACTGGCGCGCGTTACTGGGCGCAACTTTTCAGGGAAAAGACAGGGGCCGAAATTGTGCCGTTCAACCCCGTGCTGGATTACCGGAGGTCGCCGGCCGCGGTTCTACCCGACGGTTTTGAAAAAGTGTCGGCGTTGTTTACCCCGGCTATCGGGGCGGCCATGGCTGTTTTGGAGGACGCATGAGAAGCACGATACACATGAACCTTCTCGACCATTCGGAGCGTAAGGGCAGCAACCCCGTGCGTTTCCGGGTGCTTGCCCCGGCAATCTCCATTCTGGCGCTCGCCGTGTTGCTTTTACGAGTGGCGGCGGCGGATTCCAAGGTCAAGTGGCAGGGCAAAACCAAGGACGAAATACTGTGTAAAATAGCCAGTCTTCAGGAGGGCGGAAAAATGTTCGTGGAGATGACGGCACGCAAGAAAGCAGCGGACAGCTCGGTGAAACAGCTCGAGACCTATATGGGTTCAAGGCTTCTGTTCGGGGAGGCTCTTGAGGCGCTCCCAGGCGTCGTTCCGCCAACGGTGCAGTTCACAAGTCTGGAAATACTTAAGCCGATGCGTCCCGTCGAGAAGAAGGCCGCCCCTGGCGCACCCAAGCCGCCTGTTGCGCCGAATGTGAAAATCGCGGAAAAGGTCGATCTGCGTATCTGTGGGTTCGCCGATTCCTCTGATTCGGTCGAGTCTTTGAAGAACGCCGTGCAGTCTGGGCCATTCACCAATCTGGTGCTCCGCGCGGTGCTTCCCGCCGGGTCGTTCCGCCTTGCGACGGGCAGGGACGCGCCGGCGGCGGGCGTGTATATGTTTATGTTCGAGCTGAAGTGCGAGTGCAGGGAAAGGGTGTTTGAATGAGCGCGGATGTTAAAAAGGGCGGATCCCCAAAAGCCCCGGTCATAGACTGGGACAGCATCCCGAAGCAGACCCGCACTTCGATAATCGTGACCGGATGCGCCGTCGTCCTTTGCGTGGTTGTGTTGTTGCTGCTTGTCAAGCCCGCAATGGCGAGGGAAGCCAGGACTGCCGCACTACTTAAGACCACGGAGGGTGAGTTTGAGACGTTGTACCGCAACATCGCGTCGCTTTCGGCGTTGCGCGACGCCACCGAAATGCAAGAGGAAAGACTGGCCTCCCTGAATGCAAATGGAGTGCTGGTGCCCCTGGCCAACTCCCTCGATATGCGCGCAATGTTTCTTGTGGAGCCAATAGCTAGAGAGTGCGGCGTATTGCTAGACGGCGGCTCCGTGAAGAGCCACCAGGCAATGCCGATCAACGCGGCAGAGCCTCCGCACGGGGTCGTTTACGCGAGGCAACCGATAGAGATATCTGGATCCGGGTCATACACAAGCATCGTTAAGCTGGTCTCGATGATAGAAGAGCGCCTTCCCATGGCCACTCTCTCCTCCCTGCGAATCCTCGCCCATAACGACACCCCGGAGGAGCACGCGGTCACGATCTGCATTGAATGGCCTGTAGCAGTGGAGCGTAAAGTCGCGGAGGAAGGGGGGAAGGGCAAATGAAAAGACTCGGATTATATATTCTGATCCCGTCCGTCTGCGCAACCGCCGTTTTCTCAGCGGCGCAGATGGTTCCCCATGGCGAAACCGCAGGTGCCGCAGAGTGCCGCCGAGACTGAGGCGGAAGCGCGCCGCAAGGCTGAGGAAGACAGGAGGGTGGCGTTGTGCAGGGGCGGACCTGTGACAAAAGAGGAGTGGGAGGCGGCCGAGAAGAATCTGCCGCGGCAAAGCACCATTTTCACTGCCCCGAACCCGAACGGCGATGCCCAGGACTTAAAGATGATGATTGGCGGCAAGGGATATTTCGCTGGCGATTCAATCTGCTTTACTAACGACGCCGTTGAATTCATCTGGAAAATCGACTCCATATCGTTCAATCCGCCAAGCTACGAAAAATCCCGCGTTGCCGCCGAACGCATGTTATCTCCAACAACCAAATAAGGAACATCAAACCCATGAAAGCTCGAATTAAGAAAACATTAACCGCTTGTGCCGCAGTCGCATTGTTCTTCCCGGCATCTGCGTTTTCACAGGAGGATGCCGCCGGCGTTGACGCCGCCATTGCGGCCATCATAGCCGAAGGCGAGGCCGACGCCGAAGCCGCCGCCCCGGCTGGTGAACCAGTAGCGGCGGGTGAAGCGGCCGTACCAGACAAAGCGGCTGTAATTGACATCGTGGAAGCAGAAACATCGGGCGATGAGGCGGCCGACGAAGTGGACGCAATCCTTGCAGAGGCAGGAATGGCGGAAGCCATGACACCCGCGCCCGCCGCCATCATGAGCCCGGACAATGCCGGGGCGAAGGGCGACGGTGAAAAGTTTGTGTCCATGGCATTCGAGGACGAGACGCTGGAAAACGTCATCCGCGCGTTCCGCGACGCGACGGGCGCCAACATAATCTCGGGATGGACCAACGAATACACGCGCCCCGTGAACGCGCGGCTCGACAACAAAGAGTGGCTGCAGGGACTCAACGCGATAGTGACAGGCTATGGACTCGAAGTCAAGGAAGAGCCGCGCGGTTCCCAAATATACACCGTCCGTGAAAAACTCTCCATGGACACGGAACTGCCGCGCCGCGTCCAGACGTTCGAGCTCAAGCATGCAAACGCGAAAGATATCTCCGCCATACTCGGCGACACCCTCGGGCTCGCTGAAAGCACGGATTCGAAAGCCGTCACCCAATACGGCGCCAAATCGCTCACCGTTCCATTCCCCTCCAAAAACATGGTCGTGGTAAAGGGAACCGATGATGAAATCGAGAACTGCAAAAGTATTATCGAAGCACTCGACAAACCTGCCCACCAAGTGTATATCGAAGCGCGCTTCGTGCGCCTGAGCGCCTCTGCCAGCAAGCAGCTCGGCATGAAGTGGGATTCGCTCAAAGATTGGGGCGTCTCCCTGGAAAATATGCGTGCTGGATATATGGAGACGAGCTCCGATATCGGAACCTACGACTATACAGCAACATCAGCCTCGCGCAGCAAGCCGGTGGACAAGGACGGAAAAGGCGGATGGAAACCCGAACGCGATTATACAATTGAAAAAACCACTTCCACGCTTGTCCCGGAAGGGTATACAGCGGCACCTCTTGCCGGGTTGATGGAGGAAGACATGACCTGGAAGAGGGCCTCCGGCTACGGCGGCCAGCTTTCCATCGACGGATTCCGCCTCGCCATGAGCGCGTTCGAGCAAATGGATGGCGTCCAGATATTCTCAAATCCGAAAATCATTGTTGAGAACGAGACTTCGGCGCTTGTCGACATGACGACAAAGGTGCCTTACATTGAAATCGACTACGATGCGGCGACGGCCGACCAGCGTGAGAGCATCAAGTCCAAACTTGGCATCATACCGGGCAAAAAAGAACTTTGGGTGAACGAAGCGTTCTTCAGCTATGGAATCAGCCTGGAAGTCACTCCGAGAGTCAGCCCGGATGGGATCATATCCGTCTCGATTGTCCCGTCCATAAGCGAATTGACGGGTCAAAAAGAGGTCAGACTGGCGGAAGGACTTGCAAATACATACCCGGTGATTAAAGTGCAGACTTTGAAAACGCAGTTCTCGATGTCCGATGGCAAGACGGCTGTAATCGGCGGTTTGACGGAAACGGTTGAGAACAACGTTGATTCCGGAATCCCGCTGCTGCGCAGAATCCCCGGCATAGGCCCGCGCCTCTTCGGCTGGAAATCGCGCGAAAAGGAACAATACGAAATCATCGTTTTTGTCACCGTCGGCTTGGCGGACTCCGCGACGATCGGGCGTGACATCGAGGTTGACAAAGGCGCCGGCATTGGCATGCCAATGAACGCCGTCCTAGGCCGCGGCCTGCTCGACGGCACGTTGAAGGAGCCGGGCGACAGGACTGAAGAGGAAATGTTCAACTTGGAAAACAAACCCGCCAAAGGCTTCAGGGTCAAGTAGAAAACCAAGGATCACGCCATGGCCAAGATAGACAAATACCTGCAGACGCTGGTGCATGGAATGGGAAGCGATTTGCATATGAGTGCGAACCGCAAGCCAGTCGTCCGCGTCCATGGCGTGATTTGCCCGCTTGAAGACGAACCCGTCTATTCCAGCGACGAGATTCTTGGGTTTATAAAGGAGATAATACCCGAGCAGAACTACAACGAGCTCGTCACGGAGTGGGACACCGACTGCGCCTACGAAATCCGCGGCCTCGCGCGTTTCCGTTTCAACGGCTTCCGCGACATGCATGGGTACGGCTGTGTCATGCGCACCATCCCCGAGGACGTCCCCTCATTCGAGGATCTGGGGCTGCCGGCAGTCCTGCGCGATTTCTGCAATCTGTCAAAGGGACTCATTGTCATAACCGGCCCGACCGGCAGCGGCAAATCCACGACGCTGGCCGCGATGATAGATCATATAAACAACACCCGGCGCGAGCATATAATCACAATCGAAGACCCGGTCGAATTCGTGCACACGCCAAATAAGTGCATAATCAACCAGCGCGAAGTGTTCCGCCACACGACGGGCTTCGCACGCTCTCTACGGGCCGCCCTGCGCGAGGACCCCGACATCGTGCTTGTCGGTGAAATGCGCGACCTCGAGACCATGGAGACGGCTATTGAAACGGCTGAGACTGGCCACCTTGTGTTCGCGACGCTGCACACCAACAACGCCTCGACCACTGTGGAGCGCATCATCGACAAATTTCCAGCCTCGCGCCAGAACCAGATACGCTCCATGCTCGCGGACACCTTGCGCGGCGTGGTGGCGCAGACGCTGTGCAAACGCCAAGACACCGAAGGCCGTGTCGCCGCGTTCGAGGTGCTCGTCGTGAACACCTCCGTCTCCGCACTAATACGCGAAGCCAAAACGCATATGCTCCCGTCGGTCATACAGACAGGACGCAATTTCGGCATGCAGACGTTCTCCGACGAACTCACGCGCTTAGCCGCAAAGGGCATAATCAGCCCTGAGGAGGCGTACATCAAGGCTATCGACAAAATGGAAATCGAGACGAAATTCGCGCTTGCCGGCATCAACCTCGATTTCAAGAAAAAGGCGGCGGAAGAGGCTCGCCAGCGGGGCTTGCGCCGCGCTGAGGAGGTACTTGACCAAATCAGGCAGACTTACGAGCAGAACACGAAAAACCCAGAAGCTCAAATGGCGTACGCATGGGTGCTCGCCACCTCGCCATACGAGGAGCTCCGCGACGGGAAGCTGGCGCTTAAGCTGGCTGAGCAGGCGAGCCGCGCTTTCCGCGACAAGGAGCCGGAGTATCTCGTGACGCTCGCCGCCGCCCAGGCGGAAGACGGAGCCTTCAAACGGGCCGTGGAAACAGTGCGTAAAGCTTCTGCGATCTACATGGAGAGAGGCGACGCCGTCAAGGCCGCGAGTCTGGGGAGCAGAATAACCCTTTACGAAAAGGGCAAGGTCTACAGGGACGAATAAACCGCGAGCCGCGTCAGCGGAGACGGCGGCAGGAGTTTGAGATGGCGGAAAAAAAAGACGATCCCAAATTGCTTGAAGCGATAGACTTCTTCGAGAAGATGCTTGAGACCATGCCAGGCGACCGCACCGGTTTGGAATTTCTTTCTGTCGCGTACGAGCAGATCGGTGAGCGGGACAAACAGATCAGAACACTCATAGCGCTCTCCGAGACGCTGCTCAAGGAGGGCGACGCCGAAAGCGCGTCCGCCATCGCCGCCAAACTCAGAAATTTCACGGATATTCCCGCCGCGACAAGGGCGGCGATGGTTGTCGAAAGAATTCTGTCCAAAAAAGATTCGATGTCCTCCATGTCCGCAGGCGATCTGCGGTTGTCCGACGAGCTTTTCATCGTCGAACAGGAGCGACCCAAAAAGGCGCGCCCTCCAAGGCCGCAGGAAGCAGCCGCTGGAAGCGTCCAGGCTTGGATCAGCGAAGCCGCGAGATCCGAAGTGGAGATCG
The DNA here is from genome assembly GCA_022837245.1 of Lentisphaerota bacterium. Taxonomy (GTDB): domain Bacteria; phylum Verrucomicrobiota; class Kiritimatiellia; order RFP12; family UBA3636; genus JAAZFF01. The sequence continues at coordinate 2,160 of JALHHX010000127.1, read as the reverse complement.
TCTGGAAATGGAAGGAGGAGGGGTTGATCCCGCAGGAGGTGTCCGCGGAACTCCTTCACGTGTTTGTGGATCTACCGGCAACGGATTATCCCGTGTTGATTTCCGCGCCCGGACTCCTTGAGGAGCAGCATCCCCAATATTCAAACGCGGCGTTTGAATCTATGCAACGGCTATGCACGCTCCCGCCCGTGCCTCTTGAGCTGTTCGAAGTCGCGCCCGACGCCTTGGACGCGCTGCCAATCGACTACATAAAAGTCAAAGGGGTCTTGCCGTTCGCGTTCATGTCGGACGAACTGCTGGTCGGCGTCATGAACGGCACCAAGAAAAAGCGCCTCGATGAAATCTCCGAATTAGCCGGTTGCACTTGCCATTTCTTCCTTGTGCATCCGCGCGCATGGCACACTGTCACCAAACCCCTTTTCGAGTCCGCGGTCACGGACTAACGCATGACTTTCGACGCCCTTGCTGTGGATTTCGAGACGACCGGACACGTGCCCGGCTTCCCGAATGAACCTTGGCAGATCGGCCTCGTGCCGCTAATCGGCGGGGTTGTAGAAGCCGATGGCATGTTCGATAGCCTTCTCAATATTGGAGAGCGTCCGTTCAACAAGCACGCCCCAGGCCGCCACGCGCAACTACGTGCGCAGCTTGCCGTCGCCCCGACTTTGCATTGGCTCTGGCCAGATCTTTTCCGCCGCCTGTGCGGGCTTCCGCTAGTGGCCCACAACATTGGGACGGAGCGTTCGATCCTATCCGCGAATGCGCCGTTGCACGTCTTCGGCCCGTGGATCGACACGCTCCCGCTCGCGCGGCGCGCCTGGCCTGGCCTCGAATCTTACGCCTTGGAACACCTCGTTACCTGCCTTGGCCTTGATGTGGCGGTGTCCGGACTCTGCCCCGGACGCGGGCCGCACGACGCGCTTTACGACGCCGCTGCCTGCGCCGTACTGCTGCTACACCTGCTCGAACAGCCCGGCTGGCGCGACATCCCAGCCGAAGAGTTGTCCGAAATGAGCGGTGGTTTTTAAGTTATTATATTGCGCCCATTTGCTAAAAATGCCATAATACCGGATTGCGAGCCCGGCGTTTGTCGCGGCTCCGTTCAACTCGCCCGGTTTGCCGGGCGTTTATCAAATCGAAACAGGATATAACAATGGGCACAATAATCATATCGGGTTTAATAGGCCTGATTCTCGGGGTGGCGACCGGGTTCCAGCTCCGCACGATTCTTCTGCGGAAATCCGCGGCGTACAAGCACATGAGCTCCAGCGGCAAAAAAGTCGACGCCGACCGCGAGGCGAAGAGCATAATCCGGGAGGCAGAAATACAGGCGCGCTCCGAAGTCTTGAAGGCGCGGGAGGAATTCGAGGCGTCGATCAAAGAGCAGCGCAAGCAGATGAACGACACCATGACCGCGCTCAACAAGCGCGAGGAGGTGTTGGCGCAGCGCGAGGACAACCTCGACCGCAAGGCGGACGTTCTCGATAAGAAAGAGCAGACTGTGGAGGCGAAGATCAAGGCCGCGCAACATGCGGAGGCTGAGGTCGCTGCGCGCGAGAAGGCGGCGGCGGCCCTCGCGGAGAAGTCCGAGGCTTCGCTCTCCAAGCTAGCCGGTCTCACGCGCGAGGAGGCTCGCAGGATTCTCTTCGATCACGCCAAGGAGGAAATCCAGGGGGAGATGGGCACGTTTATACGCCGCCATAAGGAGCAGGCAACCGAGACGGCTGAGCGCGAGGCGCGCGACATCGTTCTGGCCGCCATGCAGCGCTACGCGGGTTCAACGGCATCGGAATCAATGACGCGCACTGTCACCGTCTCGGGCGACGATGTGAAAGGCCGCATCATCGGGCGTGAGGGACGCAATATCAGGGCTCTTGAGGCGGCAACGGGCGTCTCCATAATCGTGGACGACACGCCGGAGACCGTGGTTGTGTCGAGCTTCGACCCGCTGCGCCGCGAAATCGCCGCGATCGCGCTGGAGGAACTAATCGCCTCCGGGCGAATCCAGCCGGCGCGCATCGAGGAAGTGGTCACCAAGGCGGCTCAGGAAGTCGACAACTCCATTCGCGAGGCGGGCGAGCAGGCAACCTTCGATGTCGGTGTCCATGGCATTCATCCGGAAATCATCAAACTCATCGGCCGCCTCAAGTACCGCACCTC
>JALHHX010000469.1 GCA_022837245.1 Lentisphaerota bacterium | reverse complement strand
CAAGGGATTGCTGCCATACGAACTTTCCGGCGGCGCGAAGTATTACTGGTTCAAGCAAGGGCTGGTGGAAAACGACAAAGTGTTTTTCACCAATCCTGCCGGAGAGAAGTGCTGGCGCGCGATGGTGGGATACAAATCGTTCAGCGCGAAAGAAGGCCAGACGCGGTATCGCAACTGGCATTTCGGCATACAGGCACGCCCCTTTTTCTGGCCGTTCACAGGATTTGCGGTAAAGGCGCACGTTGCATTCACGGAAAACGGCGTTCTTTACGAAAGCAAAGCGAAGCAGCACGCCGCCCGCCGCAGCCAGTGCAAGAGTTGGTATAACGATGATTGGCTAGACCGGATTCTGGCGACTATGACTTTCTTTGCGGGCGAGAATGGCAACGAGATTCAGATTCCCTTGTCGAGCGATCAGTTCCTGATCGCGAAGCGGACGCCGATGTTGTTCGAGAGCCCGGTTTCATTCCAATTGATGGAAGAGCAGCCGCCGGTTGAAGAACCCGGACATGACGACGAAGAAGGCGACGAATCGGAAGAAGAGGAGGTTGAAGCGTGAACAAGCTCATCCACATCCCTGAACCGACACTGCTGTTTGGCCACAGTCAGAGCATTGAAGACCCTCGCGACGGTTTGAGCCTGTTCGGGCCGTTCGATCCGGCGCAGACGTTTGGCGTGCGCTACGGGGTCATCGGAACAAAGACAGGCATTCGGCGGTTCGCGGAATGGGTGGACAAAATCCAGCGTCCTGTCGTGGAAGAAAAACCAACACGCCTTCGCCCACCATTTCCGGGATTTGAGGCGGCGTTTGGGATTCCTTTCAGTCCGAAACCGCTGGTGACCATTGAGTTTGAAGAATCGGCTTTAATGAAGCATGTGCTCATTGGCGACCGATTCAAACGGGTTTACGAGACAGCGGGATTTTTCACCGAACGGATTTTGGAGGCGATACGAACCGAGGAGGACAAGCCCACTCTCTGGTTCATTATCGCGCCCGAAGAT
>JALHHX010000468.1 GCA_022837245.1 Lentisphaerota bacterium | reverse complement strand
TTTCGCAACCGGAAGTTCCGCCAGGCGGTGTCGTGCGCGATTGACCGGGAACGGCTGGTGCGCGAGGTCTATGACGGGCACGCCCGGCCGGCGTGCTCCTTTATCTCCTCCGAGAATCACAAATGGAACAACCCGGATGTCCCCTGCTACGCGTATGACCCGGACCGCGCCCGCGCCTTGCTGGCCGAAATTGGCATGTTGGACCGCAATGGCGACGGGCTGCGGGAGGATGCCGATGGCCACCCCCTGGAGATTCGGTTCTACTCCAACACCGGCAATCCACTCCGGGAACAGGCCGCGCTCCGGATTCAGGAAGACCTCAAACAACTGGGCCTCATGCTCCGCTACCAGCCCATGGACTTTCGGGCGCTGGTGGAGCGCATCAACGTCACCTTTGACTACGAGTGCGCTCTCATGGGGCTGGGGGGCGGCGGCAGCGATCCAGCTTCCCAGATGAATGTGCTGCGTTCCAGCGAAGAACTGCACCAGTGGTTCCCGTTCCAGAAAAGCCCCGCGACCGACTGGGAGGCCCGCATTGACACGCTGGCGGAGGCCCAGATGCGAACCCTGGACTTCGCGCAGCGCAAGAAATGCTTCGACGAGGTGCAGGCCATTCTGGCCGAAGAGCTGCCAATGATCTATATCGTGACCCCTTTTGTCGCCGGGGCCATCCGTCCCTCCGTGGGCAACCTCCGTCCAGCGGTGCTAAGCCCCTATCCCCTGACCTGGAATCTGCCCGAGCTGTATTTCAAGCCACAGTAATGCGGGCGGGCGCGTCCCGGGCCTTGAAGCGGGGCCGCATAACGGTTTAGCCCCGGCCGCTGCTCCGCCGGATCAAAGGCGGGGCTTGATAGAGACAACCCTGGCCCCCGGAAAAGGCCGCGCAAAACCCCAAACGCGCCCCAGCCCATCCTGCCCCCAGGGGCTTTTGTGATCGGCGCGAGATTGCCGAAATCGCCCGCCTTGCCACCTCCTCGGCGCAACGCCAACGCCACCGTTGGG
>JALHHX010000467.1 GCA_022837245.1 Lentisphaerota bacterium | reverse complement strand
TTGGCATGATTGTGTTTGCTCCGAGCTGCGGGGCCACAAAAGACCTTCCATTGCCGATACCGCTTTTACTGCCCCGCCTGCCCAGGGATTCCTGTTGGCAAGATCGCGCCGTGTCATCTTCCAGGTGCTGGTTTTAGGCACAAACTATGGTCCGGAAGTCCAAGCTGTTCACGAGGAGAACGATATTGGAGTGCGGCGGCGGCTATTCCGCTGCTGAAGCCGCGGAGGCGGCAGCGACCGGATTTGGCCGTGGCTGCTTTCGTCGCAGTGCCAGCTACTTTGCTTTCACCACCCACCCGGGTTTGACTTCGGCATTGCCGGAATAAGAGGCTTTGCTGCGATCGGCTTGGACAGTTTGAAGGATGACCTCGCCGATCAGCTTTTCCTCCGAGAAAACGACCGCACCGCTGGCATCTTTAATGTCCACGGTTTCGTAGAGATCAAGCTTGTCGCCGACTTTGAATCCCAGGTTGCTGCCCAGGGAAACGATGACGGCGTCTTTGCCGGCCACGGCAAGCACTTTGCCGGGGGTGGCGCGGGCGGCTTGCGCGGCAGCCTGGGCGGCGGCAGCTTGCTGGCTGGCCGCGTTGGCTTTTTGCTTGCGGCGGCCAGATTCAGGCAACGAGAAGGCACGGACATCTTCCGTAATTTGGTTGAGCGCGGTGACGGTAGCCTTGCCCAGGGCGCTATCCATAAACTCCTTGTTGTCGAATCCGATGCCCCCGCCGTGGCCGGTGACGTTGACGCCCACATCAAAGCCCGTGCCTTTTTGGGCGGCGGTAGCGGAGCCGGTTTTAATGATTTTGCGCGTGGCCGCATCCACGAGGCGCCAGTCAATGCGCACGTCGGCGGTCGTTTGTTTGAGCCCGAGGTTGCCCAGGCTGCCCGGGACAAAGCCGCCCAGGCCGACCTTTGTTTGCTTGTTTCCAAAGCGCGTCACCTTGGCGGTGAGCATAAAATCCGCCGCCGCAAAACCTCCTTTTTCCACCTTCTCGTCTTGCTGC
>JALHHX010000466.1 GCA_022837245.1 Lentisphaerota bacterium | reverse complement strand
ACGCCCCAGGGCCTCGTCATCAAGGATGCCATCGCTGATATTACCCTTCAGCAAGTGCTGACCCGCCCGGAGGACTTTGATGTCATTGCCACGCTCAACCTCAACGGCGATTACCTGAGTGACGCGCTCGCGGCGCAAGTGGGCGGCATAGGCATCGCGCCCGGCGGCAACCTGAACTACGTTTCCGGGCACGCGATCTTCGAGGCCACGCACGGCACCGCGCCCAAATACGCAAATCAGGACCGGGTCAACCCCGGCAGCGTCGTGCTCAGCGGGGAAATGATGTTTCGCTACCTCGGCTGGGACGAGGCCGCCAACCTAATCATTCAGGGTCTCCGCGGTGCCATAGGCTCACGGCGGGTCACCTATGATTTTGCCCGCCTGATGGATGGAGCGGTCGAAATCAAATGTTCCGAGTTCGGAGACAACATCATCGCGCATATGAGCTAAAAGACTTCGCCGGGATGGCTGGAAAGCCACTCGGTCAGTCCGGGCAGGCGAAAAGACAGCCGCGCCTGCGCTTTGGCGCAATTCAATGAGGTGTCCGGGGCTCGTGGGGCCCCCGCGTGATCCTTTAGCGAGGCCGCTTCAAATCGGGGCTGCAACTGCGGCCAGCGTGCCGCAAGGAGGCGGCCAATCTGCCACCGGGACAGCTTCTCGCTCCCGGCGACGTGGTAAACCCCGGTTGCGTTCTGCGCGACCAATTCCCAAATAGCGCGCGCCGTTACCTCGGCGCTGATGGGAGAGCGGAACTCGTCCGTGAACAAGCTCAGCGTTTGCCCGGCCTGCCAGGCGCGGCGTATTTGCTCGTTGAATCCACGGTCGCCGGTGGGCGATCTGCCGCCGTTGAGCGAAGTGCGCACAATCAAATGCCGCGGGTTGGCGCGCAGCACCTGCTCCGCCGCTGCCTTGGTCTCGGCATAGACGCTGAGAGGATTGACGGCGGCCTCCTCGGCGTAGTTGCCGGCGCGCCCATCGAAAACCAGGTCTGTGGACAGGAAAACC
>JALHHX010000465.1 GCA_022837245.1 Lentisphaerota bacterium | reverse complement strand
CCGCCAGCGCCGCGCTCCGCACATCGCGCTCCGTGAGCAAGGCCCGCGCAAACGCGCGTTGTTTGGGTGTCAGTGTGTCACAATCTGCCATAACGCGCCTACCTTTTCGTGCTCAGAATATGGAAATATTTCCATGTTCTGCTTTCTGTGACGGGGTGACGGGTTGTGATGGGTTTTCCAGGAATTTCACGCGAGACAAGGGCGCATGCCCCAATCTTTGGGTTTCCGCCGTCAAACCCGTCACACCGTCACATTTTTCACTGTCGCAATCCGACCGCTAAGTAAATTGCGCCATTTCTGTCGTGTTCCACCTCAAAGCCCCGCCGCTTGAGGCGCATAGAGAAGGCTGTTTGGCTCATAGCACTGTCGCCGGCCCATTGTCTATAAGCCGCATACAGGTCAGCCGACCGCGCCCGATAGCGCGGCCCCGTTAAGCAGCATTCGGCCAGGAATTGGCCCACAGTGTCTTCATCCTCCCGGTAGCTGGCTGTCGCCTGCCGCAGACTTTCAGGCACTTCCAGGCCCACACTTTGCCACTCCAAGCATCCGCGTACCAGCCAGCCAAGTATGCCGCTGGCTTCAGCCAGCAGCGCTTGTTTCAAATCTGGATCGCGCGCGTGCTCATTTGGCCCTGCGGGATGATCCACAAACCGCTGGGTGAAGGGCACTAAAACCGTCCTATCCCACGCGGCTTGATCGTCAGCCGGAATATGCGGCTTGTTGTTGGTCAATAGCAATAACTTGTGGGTCGCCTTAAACTCCACTGGCAGGCTGTGCAGCGTTCGCACATTGAGCCTGTCGCCGCCCGTGAGCTGCTTGATCAGGCCGGCGTTGATCCTCCGGCCTTCGTTCGACTCGCTGGCCCACACCAGCCGCTTGCCGCGCAAGCCGTAGACGAAAGGACGCGGCGCGTTGCCGTCCCCGCGCCCATTGTCCATGATTGCGTCCGCCTGCGTGCTGGCTGTCAGCGCCGGCCCCAACACTTCCGCCAGCACTTCCAGCAGCGT
>JALHHX010000464.1 GCA_022837245.1 Lentisphaerota bacterium | reverse complement strand
GAGGGCGCGCTGTTCGAGATTCTGGTTGAGCCAAGGTTCATCAAGCAGAGGGCGCACCGCCGCGAGTTGCTCTGCGGTTGCAGGCGTGTAGTCGAGGTAGGGAGCGTATCCTGCGGCAATCAACTGGCCGGAACGCGTGATTTCAACAAACTGAAGCTGGCGGGAGATTGTCAGCGGATTTCTGTTGGCGTCTTTGCGACCGTCGGTAATGGAGTGTTCCAAGTAGAACAGGATGCGGGGTTCGGTTCCCGTGTCGTTGGGGTCCACCAGCACCGCCCCCTGTCGCAACGTGTCACGATGGCGCTCCAGCACGAGATCAATCGTGGCGTCCAGCAGCGGATGACCGGGGGCGATGAGCGCCGCGGGCGGCTTGTCGGGAAGGCGAATGTCGCCCTTGTGGAAGGTGACGCGCTCGTAGGCGTTCAGCACGGGAGCACGAGTGCCAATGATGCGGTCGCGCTGTCGAATTTCCGCCGGCACACGGCGGATCTCGAATCGTCTGGGCTCGCGCTTGTGGAGCTGGCCGCCATACATTTTGAAGGCTTCCTCAAAAAACGAGCCGATGTAGTGGGGCTGAAGCTTGCGCGCTTGCGCCCGGTCCATCTGATCGCGAATTTCTCGGACCCGCGTGGCGGTAAGGGTTTCGTGGACCAAATAACGGTCTTCAATGAGGCCGCGGAGGTGTTCGACATCAAGTTCCGTGTCAATCACCTGGTCGAGGCGGGCTTTGACCTCTGGCCTGTTCCCTTCCCGGATTGCCTCAATCAGAAGGTCACGAAGCGACCGGTCTTTGAACATTTTGCCCAACACATCGAAAACGGCGCCCCCAAGTGCTTTTCGTTGTTCAGCGAGTTTTTCAAAAAGCCGGTGGAAGACATGCCCCTCTCGCGTTTCCATAGCGACGAGGTTCCACAAATGACAAAGTTCAGTCTGACCGATTCGGTGAATCCGGCCAAACCGCTGCTCGATACGGTTCGGGTTCCATGGCAGGTCGTAGTTCACCATCAGGTG
>JALHHX010000463.1 GCA_022837245.1 Lentisphaerota bacterium | reverse complement strand
GTGAGACGGAAAGAACATGCTGTTTCACCCGCGCTGCGTTGAGTTTGGGCGCATCGCACCAAAAGCGAATTGGTTCGGTTCACTTACGATGGGGCAGTGCCACCGGCGCCGGTCGCCACCGTCAGAATCGCGTGGAAAACCGTTTAATATAAACAACTTGAGGAAAGAATTATGCATCAACGTGCTTCTCTGATTCTAACGACGATTTTATTGCTGGTAGCGCCGCTTCTTGCCCTGGCGACTGATAAAAAGCCCTTCCGGGCCGGTGTCGCCACCAGTAATATCACCCCCTGGTTGGACGATGGATTAGTAGGCAATTTTGGGACCCCGCCTCCAGCTAAATACGTTCACGACGAATTGCACGCACGCTGTTTTGTGCTCGACGATGGTGCTACGCAAATCGCCATTGTCGTTTGCGACAATATCTACATCAGTCGCGAGGTGCTCGATGAAGCCAAGCGGCAGATAACAGTGGCCACCAGACTGCCAGCAGATCGGATACTCGTATCAGGCACGCATACGCATTCATCCGTCAGTGCCCGCTGGAAGAATCCACTCCGGCCCGAGGCGGAATTTTCCGAATACCAGCGATTCATCGCTCACCGCATTGCCGATGGCGTCCGCTGTGCGCTCTACAACCTGCAGCCGGCGAAGATCGCATGGGGTGCGGTCGATCTGCCTGGCCAGGTGTTCTGTCGGCGCTGGCTGTTGAAGCCGGGTGCCGAAATATTCAACCCCTTTGGCGAACCCGACCAGGCCAAAATGAACCCGGGCAACCGGTCCGATTTGTTGAAACCGGCCAGCCCGGTTGATCCCCAGATCGTATTCTTTGCTCTGCAAACGCCCGCAGGCCAACCGATAGGACTATTGGCCAATTACTCACTCCATTACGTGGGCGGGACGGGACCGAACCATATCTCGGCCGACTACTTTGCTGCGTTTGCTGACCGAATTCAGGAATTGTTGGGTGCCGACCGGCTTGATCCGCCCTTTGTGGCGGCCATGAGCAATG
>JALHHX010000462.1 GCA_022837245.1 Lentisphaerota bacterium | reverse complement strand
GGGTGCCGAGATAGAGCTCCATTTCCCGGACCTCGTTGTTCTTGGCAGTGTCGGGAACGGTTTGCGTCAGCACCTTGTAAACGCGGTTCAGGTGCCGCAGCAGGACGCCCTCGGCGCGCTGCAATTCGTAGTCATGGATGTAGTCGGAAAAGGAGCGAAAGGTCTCGAACATCTCGCGGGCGATGGACTTGGGTTTGATATTCTCCTGCCCCACCCACGGGTGCCGATCCGCAAAGGCGTTGAAGGTCGAGTAGATGAACTCGCGATTCGGCTTGGGATGCTCCAGCTTTTCCAGCTCCGCCATTCGCTCCTCGTAATCCAGCCCGGCCATCTTCATTTCCGCCATCTTCCGGCTCTTGAGCTTGTCCAGTTGCTTGCGGAGAATGATGTCCGGATCTTCGAGGATGGATTCCACCAGCGTCAGCAGCACCAGCGGGTAATCGGGCTGCTGCGGATCCACCTGCGGCAGGGTCTCCAGCAAGTAGAGCGACAGCGTCTGGTCCATCGAAAAGTCCTCCTGCAGTTCGACGTTGACACGCAGCTTGCCCGGCCCCGCGCCGGGGGTGAACTCGATAATCCGGCGCTCCACCAGCGAGCGGAAGAGCTGCCACGCGCGGCGGGTGTGCTCCTTTTTGGCCCGGGGCGTTTCATGGCAGTCGCGGAGCAGCCGCTGCAGGGCGCGGCAGCCGTCGCCCGGGCGGCTGAGCACGTTGAGCAGCATCCCGTGCGAAACCTGGAACCGGGAGGTCAGGCGCTCGGGTTGCGCGGCCCGGAGCCGGGCGAACGTCTTTTGGTCCCAGTTGACGAAGTTCTTTTCCGGCGGCTTGCGCTTGACGACCTTCTTGCCGTCCCGGGCGGCCTTTTCCGCCAGCTTGAGGTTCTCGACGACGTGCTCCGGCGCCTGGGCCACCACCCAGCCCCGGTCATCAAAACCCTTGCGCCCGGCGCGCCCGCCGATCTGGTGAAAGTCGCGCGCGCTGAGGATGCCGGTCTTTTGGCCGTCATATTTGCAG
>JALHHX010000461.1 GCA_022837245.1 Lentisphaerota bacterium | reverse complement strand
AGGCTGAGATACCGATAGAGCCGCCGCGTGGTGAAGAGAAGCTGCCAGAGCAGGACATAATTCGGGCGAGTGGAAGTCCCCGGGCGGGCAACCCCCTGGGCCTGTATAGTTTCCGCTCCGCCCATCGCGTAAGTGACAAATCGCCCGATGGTTGGCCCGAAACCAAAATCCACGAGCGGCACAATCGCAACGAGGCTTAGCAGCACATAATACATGCCCAGATCCGGCGCGGGCAGCTTGTTGAGCACCAGTGGCAGAAGAATAAGCCCCGTGGCCAGCCGGACCCCGTTGAAGATCCAGGACCAGACGACCGCGGAGTTCTGAAGCCTGCCCACCAGGTTATTCCAGCCCATGGACAGCATGAGAAACTACCGCGCAATCATTGCCCCGCGCGCGCGTTGAGGGGAAGCGCCGCCTGCAATAGCACTGGCCGGATCGAATCCGGAGTGCGGAAACACGTGACTCCCTTGAGCCGAAAACGGTAGCCCGGCTGGAGGGAACGGAGAAACTCAATCAAATCACCGGCATGGGCAGGCTCATGGTAAGTCGTCACCGCAATCTGGGGCGCCCCTTCGCGGATAATCCGTTCGGCGCCGCGGATTACGTCGAGATCGGCGCCCTCGGCATCCACTTTGATCAAATCGGTGGCGCCCAACCGTATCTGTTTATCCCGGCAGTAATCATCCAGGCATACTTGGGGCGTCTTGCGAGCGCCGCCAACCGCCGTGCTGACGACGCGGTTCGCTTCCGGAGACTCGGAATCGGTAAAATAAACCTCGCCCGAGGCGCGCCCCACCGCAAAAACCTCCACCTTGATGCGATCGGCAACCCCGTTCTTCCCGGCAGCGCGGGCCAGGAAAGAAGCTGTCCGGGCAGAGGGTTCGAAGCAGATAATCCTGGCCGCCTGCCGAGCTCGGGCGACCCGGATCGCGAAGAGTCCTTCGCACGCCCCGATGTCCAGAACCAGGCTCGCCGGGGTCAGGTGGATCGGGGGTACATTGTAGTAATGCGCAT
>JALHHX010000460.1 GCA_022837245.1 Lentisphaerota bacterium | reverse complement strand
CCACGTCCCGCGCGGCGTCAGCGGCAAGCATGTTCCCGTCCAGGGCGGCCCTCGTCAGCTCAGCGCACTTCAGTGCCTCGCGGCTGCTCAAGGCCACGAGGTAGTTGTCACCGGGCATGCCCTGGCGCATCACTGCCTGGTACTCCTCGGTGGGATCGCTCCCCCAGTCTTCCAGTCCACTCACTCTTGGGCCCCCCTCGCCTTGGTCTGCGTTGGCACCAGTGTGACGGTCAGGCACCGAGATTCGTCGAGGTGGGTGTCGCGCCTGTGGACAGTGCTACGGCTCCTCACTTGGGGGAATCGGACCCCCTCCGTAGCCCGGCGACGCCGGCTCGGCGGACATCCCCCGCCGTCGGCATTTTCGTTATCGTTACGTTTCGTTATTGCGTTACGTAGCGTTACAGGGTACGATGACGGTATGAGCGAAGCACAGGCGGAGACGCGGACCTGCCGGTTCCCGGGGTGCCAGCGCCCCGCAGCCCTCGGGGACGGCACGGGACGGCCACCGGAGTACTGCGACGATCCCACCCACACCCGGGCGGCGGCGTGGCGGGCGCGGCAGCGGCTGCAGGACGGACCGCGGCCGCCGGAGACCCGTCCGGTGGATGCGGCACGGCAGCGGGCGAGCGTGATCAGCGGTCAGGTGACGGGGATGATCGAGCACCTGGGACAGCAGATGGCGGCCTTGGTGGAGGAGCTCCGCACCGTGGGCGACCCGGAGGCGGTCGAGGCTCAGCTGGAGGCTGTGTCCAGTGAGGCGGCCGAGCAGGTCGCGGCAGCCAATGCGCGCGCGAGCCGGGCGGAGCAGGCACAGCGGCGCGCGGAGGCGGAGCGGGAGGAGGCCGACGCGGCGGCCGCGGAGGCCACTGTCGAGACCGCGCGACTGGCTGACGAGCTGGAGAGTCTGCGGGCTGTCCACACCGAGCTGGAGGAGACGCGGGGTGCGCTCGTGCGCGACCTGGAGGCCGTACGCGCCGAGCAGCAGCGGACGGCGGACGCCTTGGTGCAGGCCGGTG
>JALHHX010000459.1 GCA_022837245.1 Lentisphaerota bacterium | reverse complement strand
ATTCCGGCGAGGTCGCCCTTCACATCAGCCAGGAACACAGGCACGCCGCGGGCGCTGAAGCTTTCCGCCAGGACTTGCAGGGTTACGGTTTTGCCGGTGCCGGTCGCCCCGGCAATCAGGCCGTGGCGGCTGGCCATCTGCGGAAAAAGGAAGACCTCAGCTTCGCTCTGGGCAAGATGAATAGGCGTGGTGTTCATAATATGACCGGGCGGAATTATGGTGCGAGTGGGTTTTGCGAGTCAACTTCGGCGCGGGGGCTTTTGGTTTTGCGGAAATTTCCGCCGCGCCAGACCCCTTGCGGATCATTCCCGCTCCTTCTTAGGCGCTCACCGGTCGGCGGGAGCCCGGTCGCAGTTTGAAACGATCTACGACGACCTGGGGCTGCGGAGCGAGTGCCGGCTTGGCGACTCCGCCGTTAAGGCTGATGCTTAATCCCAGCATTCCGACGAACATTAGCATGTCTGAAATGAAGGCGCCAAAGATTACAAAGAAGAAGACGGCTTTCACCAGGAAGTAGGCAAACAAAAAGTTGTTGGCGGTGCGGTAAGCCGGATCGCCGAACTGGTAGTTTAGGTAAAGAACGCGCAGGCCGGCCCACAGGAACCAAAGGAAACCAAGCATGCCGAAAGAGCCGAAGGGAATAAGAACCGAAAGCGGGCCATTATGATAGTTTCCTACCAACTTGCTGCTTTCTCCGCTGCGGGTGTCATGCAACAAGTTCAATTCCTGGCCGCTGAAGGCATAGCCCTGCCCGAGGATCAGATACTGCGGGATTTGCGGGAGAAGTTCCTGCCACATCTTCAAGCGCCATTCGGCAGAAACGGCCGCACTCAACCGGGCCTCGGGATCAAGCTTAACCGGTAAAAAAGCCAGGGAACGTTGCACCGCGTGTGGCATTCGATGAGCAAACGTGATCATCAAGGCCCCACCAAGCAGCCCGATGAAAATAAAGGTGGGCAACAATCGCGTATGATGCAATCGCTCCATATAGAACAATATTGCAAAAGTAAAGAAGA
>JALHHX010000126.1 GCA_022837245.1 Lentisphaerota bacterium | reverse complement strand
TCGCCCGCGACGGCCGCCCGCAGCGAATCCACGAGGCGCTGCTCGAAGCCCACTACGGCGACAAGCTCGCCGGCCACGTCAACCGCGATTCGACCGCGATCCACGCCCGCGAGAAGGCCGAGGCCAAGCCCCGCGCCCCGCGCGAGAGGAAGCGCGGCAGGCGCGGACGCCGCCGCAAAGACGAGCCCCAGACTCCTCCGCCGGATCCCACCCGGCTGCAACGGCAGCTCAAGCGCGACCTCTCCGCGAATCTCGCCGATCTGCCCCGCGCATGCGACTGGGGCTGCAAGCGCAACAGCCAGGGCAAGACCGAATGCTGGCGCGGCTACAAGGCGCATCTTGACGTGATCGACGGCGACATCCCCGTGAGCTTCATCCTCACCTCCGCCAGCGTGCATGACAGCCAGGCACGACCGCCCTGCGCGTCGTCAACCTCTACGATCTGGCGGACGCCGCCTACGACGCGAAGGAGATCCGGGAGATGTCCGCGCGTCTGGGCCACGTGGCGCTCATCGACCACAATCCGCGCCGGGGCGGGAAGATCGAGTTCGCGCCGGCGGAGGCGCAGCGCACGGCGGGATCCTGGCGGTCGATGGCCCCGCGGATTTCGCGGGCGAAGCGGCGGGAGTTCTCTATGCGCAGCGCTTCGAACGTCCAGAGAAGCGGATCCGCCTGGCCGCACGCGGCGAGCGCCGCCTGGGCCTCGGCCGGCGTCTTGAACTGCGTTCCCGCCGACGCGTTGAGCTCGGCGAGGTGGGCGGGACAGAAGCATTCGCCGGCGCGCAGGCCGAAGTCGTCGTCGATGAGCAGAAACGACGGCTTTGTCGCGGCGAGCTCGCCGACGATGTCGAGGATGTAGCGCCGGAAGCGATCATCGCTCGGGCACATCCGGGAGGAGACGGCGCCGTCATTCTGCACGATGCGCTGCCACGGCTCGTCGGTGAGCTGCCGACGGCCGCTCCAGCCATGGCCGAGGGTGCTCTGGACGAGCACGCCGATTTCCAGGTCTCGATCCCCCGCCAGCGCCTGTTTGACTTTGCGGTAGGCGGCCAGCGTCGCCGCGGCCTGGACGGTGGCGGGCGTTCCGCGCGGATGCATGGAAAGGCAGAACGCCACGCAGTCCAGGCCCGCCTCGCGGCGCAGGCGGCGGACGTTGTCGACGACGAAGTCCGTGTTCTCCGTGAACAGCGGCGTGACCGTGTAGAATTTGAATTTTTTCATTAGTCCCAATACTGTAGCGAAACCTGCCGTCAGATCAAATCCTTTCACGCTCTTCGCACTTGCCAGAACGGGGGGGTGTACTAGAATCGGCAGGCAAGTCCAGGGGAGGGTGGAATCCGAACCCCGCCACCCTTAATCCATGAGTCTTGGGTTCAGCATCCAGGGCGGTTTGCCATTCTTTTCTTCAGCACGTGCTGGACTGGCGAGACGCGTTCCTCGGAGGGAGCGGTGTTGCGTTCCAGATCGTCGATAGCTTCAAAGATTTCGGCGCAGGCGGTTTCATAGTCTATGCCGCAGAGTTCCGATACAAGGCGTATGCTGCGGTCAATCAGTTTTTTATTGGACACCGAGACGTGGGTCATCCAGTTGCCGCTTACGCGTCCTAGCACAACCATGGTTCCCGTGGAGATTGTGTTCAGCGCCAGTTTCATTGCGAGGTGCTCCAAGAGTCTGAGAGGAGACTTTGCCACGGTGCATGGCACGTGGTTCACATCTTCAGGGACTTTTTCATCCCCGCCCACCACAAGGACTCGTCTTTCAGCGTAATCCGCAGCCTTGAGCTCGAATGCCGACGCCAGCGCGCCGAATCCCATGCGCTGCAGTTCGCTGCCGAAAAGCATAAGGATGGCCGCGTTTGCTTCTGATGCGAAGCGCGATCCGTCACGCTCCGAGCCGATCTGGAATTTGAGGACTCGACCCGCGTCGAGCTTCGGCGGGTTGGTTCGGATTTTCTCCGGAGCGTCCATACGAACGTAGTCTTCCGCCGTCCAGTCGAGACCGCGCGGTTCGCGCGCGAGAGCCGCCTCCCACGCGGTCTTTGTGGGAAGAAACGGATGTTTTACGAACGCCCATGGCGGCGGTGAAACCGTGTCGTCCACTGCGCGGAATGTCGGCAACATGAATGTTGGCGAGCGTTCGGTCGTATCTGTGAAAATATCGAGCAGGGCGCGGTCCGCATAGTATGTGACGAGTCCTTTTCTGCGGTAGATTTCGGCCTCGAACCTTATATGCCCGGCGAGCGCCTTGACTGCGGCTGAGGCACAGAGGCAATCGAGCATCTTCTCGAAGCGGGCCGCCCAATCTGCCGTGGAGTCTCCCAACCCGGCTAGTTTGCGGAGGGCGTTTTCGAGCGCGGCGCCAGCCACGAGCTGTTCAATCGTCGTCGCCTGCATTCGCGTGGAACCGGCAACAGCCATCGGGCCGCAATGGAGGTCCAGCGCGACCACGCCTGGGTTCGACAGAACTCTGCGGCAGCGTTCCAGATGCGCGGAGAGGATGTCTTCCGGATTGTTGAAAAGCATGAATGCGGAGGCGCCCAGCTCCACCGCCTCTTCGACGGTTCCGATGACGGACGAGGTTTCGCCGCCTTCGGTGATTCCAACAAGCGTGTCGCCTTTGCCAAGACCCATGTCCCGAGCTTGGCGGCGTCCGAACTGGTTGTAGTCCTCGAAAGACTCCACGGCTTTCACCAGCGCGAAATCACCGCCCGTCATTATGCTGAACACGGAATCTGCGTACTTGGCGGCTTTTGCTCCTGTCTCTGGGTTCGATTCGTTTAGATCCGCCAGCCCGCGTCGCCACATCGTTTCGAGAAGTATGCTAAGGCGTCCTGTAGCTCCGCATCCGGAGAAAACGACGCGATGGCCCGTGGACAGCGAAGTCTCGACAGCCTTCTCAAGTGCGGCATATTGCGGGGATGAAAAGACCCGGCGGGCGACTGGTGCTATGTCTCGGTCGACTGAGAGTAGAAGCGCGACGCCATCCTCAGCCGATTTGGCGAAGCGCGCCTCAAGATCCTTTGTCTTCGGGTTGGACTGTTCCGTTGGGAGGAAACCGAGATGGAACTGCTTCTCCTTGGTAAGGAAATCGTTTACCTGTTTTGCTACGTTGTCGTTCATCAATCATATACCTTGCCCAGTGGCGCCGGGCGTTTAGTCACCGCCTGTTTGGCTGTCAGCCACAAAAATCTGGGGTTGCCAATCAAGTATCGGCGCCACAGCCTGCGTGGTTCTGCCATGAGCCTGAAAAGCCACTCAAGACCGCACCTCATCATCCAGCGCGGGGCTTGGCGGACCGTGCCTGCATGGAAGTTGAATGCAGCTCCAACAGAAAGCATTACTGGCGCATCGACAAGAGGCCGGAATTCGCGGATCCAGAAATCCTGGCGCGGCGTTCCTATTCCAACCCATACGCAATCGGCTTTAGAATCGTTGATCAATCGCACAATTTCACTCTTCTCATTAGGAGAGAGTTCGCGGAAAGGCGGCACATAGTTGCCGGCGATAATCACGTCAGGGAACTTTGAGACGAGGTTCGTCTTAAGTTTGTCGAACGTCCCGTTGCAATCACATCCGTAGAAAAAGTGGCGCAGGCCCTTGGCGCATCCGCGCTCGATGGTTTTAATCATCACGTCCGGACCGTAGCAGCGGTTCATGTCGAGCTTCGCGATCTTGCGGCCGACCCACACGAGCGGCATGCCGTCGCAAAGCGTCATGTCTGAGGCGTTCGCGATTTCGGCCAACTCCGGGTTGTCACGGCATTTCAGCAGCGAATCTACGGCGAATACGCACACATAATGCTTCCCGTTGCCTTGCGCGAGGGCGACGACGCGGTCGACCACGTCGTCGATGCGAGCGGCTGTAAGGCGTGCATCTAGAAGCGAAAAGCGCGGCAATGCGCGCGGCTCCATCTGTTCCTCTTCAACTGACATTGCCGTGCGATTATACAAAACCCCGCCTGTTTTCTCAACGTAAAACGGGCGTGACTGTCCTCAGGAAGGTCTAGAGTCTGGAATAGTATTGGTTGCGGGTTTTCCATGTTGGCGGGACAGAAGCTTGGCCAAAAGTTTGCATGTGGGATCGTACATCTCCGTCATCTCTATTTTCATCGCCTGCGGAACGAAAACCGTGGTTTGCCACGAGGTCATAGCTCGGGGATAGTGTTCGTGGCAGGCCAGTTAAAGTGTTTGTTAAGTTGGAACAATGCATGTCTGCGCATCTTGGGGAAGAGGAGCGGGTCATTGACCATGGTCACTAGATTGCTCTCGGAACTTGTCCATGTTAGCTCCATCAATGTGGCGTGGGACATTGCCTTGAATGGTTGGTCGCCAGATCCGTCAGGCTTGACCGCGTCTCTGAGCGTTGTATAGAACAAATCCAGATCCCGCCTTACAACGATGCTGTTCACGATGTTTGAGAAAAATGACAGGTGTTCCGTATCGTTGGTTTCTATAGCGTACCATGTTGGCGGAAGTGGATATGTGAACCTTGGGGGACAGTAGCCGTGGGCGTTTGTGAAAGTCATATCAACATCGAATCTCCAGCGGCCAGATGGGAATGATATTGGAACGGAGGAAGATTCTTCCACGGAAAGATTTGTTGTGGCAAAGAAAACTATAGTTTTTCCGCCATAGTATCCGGGATGGTCTCGGGAAACTCCGTCCGACCAAGACTCGAAAGCCCCTGATATGGCCACTGGGTTTGTTGCGAAGCTGCCTGTCCACAAATGCTCGACATCTATTACCAACGCGTCGTCGGTTTGGCCGATGGCTCTCCCAAATCCGGCCACGTCAGCCCATTGATAGCTCCACACATGCTCTACTTCGTTTGGAACGAAATAGTCTGCATGATAGGTTGTTAAGAAAGGCTCAGTTGTCCATGTGCCCGTATCCTCGTTGTACCAGACCTGTCCCGGCACTCCGGCAAAAGATGCGGAAATTACCGTCAACAGGATGAAAATACATGGTGCGATTTAAAAATTTTCCATGTTTCAATTCAAGCTGGCTTGTTAATTGCAGCTTTTTTCTACTCGTACACCGGCCCTAGGTATTCGCAGGTGCGGAAGTCGTCGCCGCCGAATCTGTTCCAGATGGTCGGGCGGAAGATGTCCTTCTCCGGTATGTTGTGCATATCCACGGGGATGCGCAGCATTGAGTTGAACGTTATAAAATCGGCTCCGATCAGACCCAGGCTGTTGCCATCGTGGTTCGGGCCGATTTTGCTCATGTACTCGTACGAAGTCATGTCGCGCGGCGACCACGCCGTTTCGGGCCAGGAGGGGTCTGTGCGCTCCGAAATGGAGTCGGCTATTTCCTTGGGCAGACCGACGGTTTCGCCTTCGACGACGGAGCAACTTATTAGGTCGCCCACCATGTTGTAGCGGTATGCCGTCATCGGCAGTCCGCCAGGAGAGCGGAAGTGGCTAGAAAGGCCGTCGCCCGGGAAGTAGGTAAGCGCCGCCCCCATGTATGTGGTGGCTTTCATGGCGGCCTCCTGTGCTTTTTTCCGCAGATCGGGGCTTGAACGGAATTTTGCCATAAGCTTTTGTATGGGAGTAGTTTTCGGCATCCCGCAGATCTCGTAAAGATCTATGGCGTATTCGAGGGCGGCGGCGCCCGAGTTGCGCTTGTCTATCAGACCGCGCGGGCAGATGTAGCGCACGTTGCAGTTGCACATCTTCTCGAGGCTTTCGGGAGTCCAGTTCGTCCGTATGTCGGCAAAGAGCTGAGACATGCCGCCTGACAGGCAGTTTGCAATTGCCATACCGACGCCGTTTTTGGAGTCGTTCTCCGTGGCGACCGTCATTGATGGGCGGGATCCGTTCCAGTCGAAAAGGGAGTTGAGGAGCGATTCCGCAGTGTCGAAGTTAGGATGACCGTCGGTCCATTGGCGCTGGCCTTGGGTTCCAGCAACCAACGCGTTGTAGCCCTGGGCCCATTCGACATTGCGCGAGGCGAGGTTTGCGTTGCCCCGCATCAGGTCCTTGACGATCACCGCGATGCGGCAGCACTGCATTATCAGCTCATCTGGTGGCAACGGGCGCCCGCCCTTGCCAAAATCAAACTTGAAGGATTTCTTCATCCAGCCGCACGCCTTGCGGACTTCGTCTTCCTCGTAGAATCCGTGTTTAATGCGCGTGTTGATGCCCGACATGTCGAACGACGCCGATCCCATGCCGAAAGTGCCCAGCATGGCGTTGCGGCGCAAGTCGGAGCCTATAATCCCCATGCTGACACCCCCTATGCCTAGGTAGTTCTTGCCGCGGATGTATCCCACGGTCGCCGCGCATCGAGCGAAGCGCAGCAGGCGCTCGGCCACGTAGTCGCAAATCGGGCCCTCTTCATCCTCTATATCCGCATTGTATATGGAGAAAACGGGGCGCTTCTTTTCCTCCATGGCGGCGCAAAACGCCTTAAGCCAAACGGCGCCGGGTCTATCCGTGGCATTGAGCCCCCATGCGGCCTGCTGCCATTCCGACGATCCGATGCCTTGGCACGCCGACATCAGTTCATCGCTGTAGCACCAAGAGCGCGCCACCCATATATTGGCGCACACATTCGCCCCGGCAAATGCCGCCTGCGCCACGGCGCCGGAACGGGCGCCGTATACGATTTCGGGAGCCACAACCATGCGTACGGGCCGTCCATCAGGCAAAACAACATTCTTGGAGATAAGATCGTAAACTTTCTCGGCCATTCGCCATGTCTTCTCGGAATTGTCCTCGAATGCGTTCACGCGTCCGTCCGCCACCGGCGTGATCGCGATTGTGGGCACGTGTCCGATCAGGTCTTTTTCAAAAATTTTAAACTCCCGTTTGCTCGATGCCAGTCTCTCAAAATCAGGTCTGTCGTTATTGCTCATTCTGCAGTTCCTTTCACATCCTGGTCTCAATCGGAACGACTTCACGTTCTGAATTACTGCCAGTTTATCAGATAGCTTCGGCAATTGCCACCCCGTTGCGTCAAATGAAAACGACACCGAAACGTTTTTGAGGTTGCGTCATAAAGGGTGACACCAAGCACGTGCCTTTTTTGGGGGACCCTTTGGGGG
>JALHHX010000458.1 GCA_022837245.1 Lentisphaerota bacterium | reverse complement strand
TGCTGGGGCGCTCGCAGGAGGCGCTAAACCGCATCATGCACCTGGGGTTTGCCTTCCGCCTGACCGGCGACCAACGCTATGCGGACCGGGCGCTGGCCGAAATGAAGGCCATGGCGGACATGCCGGATTGGAACCCGTCCCATTTTCTGGATACGGCGGAAATGACGCTGGCCCTCGCCGTGGGCTATGACTGGCTGTTCGACCAGTTGACTCCCGAGTTGCGGCAGGCCAGCCGCACGGCGATCGAGCAAAAGGGATTGGCTCCGTATCTCGAATCCGAAACCCGGCGGGGCTGGGAGCACGGGCGGAACAACTGGAACCAGGTTTGCCATGCCGGGATGGTGGCCGGCGCCCTGGCGCTGCTGGAAGATCATCCCGACCAGGCGGCGGAAGTCGTCCACCGCGCTCTTGCCGGCCTGCCTTATGCCCTGAAAGCGTATGTCCCGGATGGGATATATCCCGAAGGCCCGGGCTATTGGAACTACGGCACGAGTTTCAACGTCATGCTCCTCTCGATGCTTGAATCGGTGTTCGGCACCGATTTCGGCCTCAGCCGCAGCCCGGGCTTTCTCCAAACGGGCGAGTTCATGTTGAACATCATCGGCCCCACGCGGCGGACCTTTAATTTCAGCGACTGCGGCTCGGGCACCGGCTTTTCGCCGGCCATGATGTGGTTTGCGGCGCGCACGGAACGGCCGGAACTGTTGTGGTTTGAAAACGAGTTGCTGGAGCAGAAGCTGGCGTCCATCCGGAGCAGCCATGGCCGCCAGTCTGGCGGGCGCTACTTTCCGCTGGTGCTGTTGTGGGCCAAAGCCGGGATGAAACCCCGGCAACCGGCCGCCCGAAACTGGCTGGGACAGGGCCAAAACCCGCTGGCGGTATTCCGCAGCTCCTGGACGGACCGCGACGCGGTGTTTCTGGCCATCAAGGCCGGCACGCCGGCGGCCAGCCACGCGCACCTGGATATTGGCTCGTTTGTGCTGGATGCCAACGGCGTGCGCTGGTCGGTGGACCTG
>JALHHX010000125.1 GCA_022837245.1 Lentisphaerota bacterium | reverse complement strand
GCACGAATGGCGCAAAAAAGTTATCCAACTTATTAACGATTATCCGAATGTCTATATGGATTTTTCCTGTACGGCAACGGCTCCGCCCTTCACGACAGCATCGCCGGCATTAACTTCCGTGGCATCATCGGCACCGGAATCGGGATCTACCTTGTCGATGAGGATAACTTCAAGTTCACCATCGAGGGTGGGGTTGCATACGTTTATGAGGAGGCTTACGAAGACGACGACCACTTCGCACTGCGTTTCGCGGAGCGCATAAACTACAAGTTTTCCGACACCGTCACCTTCTGGGAGAGCGTTGAGGTTCTGCCCGAGGCGTCAGATATGGGGAACTTCCTCCTCAGCGCGGAGGCCGGGATTGACTCGGCGATCAGCGAGAAAACATCAATCGGACTCCTGCTGCAGATCGAGCACGATTCCGATCCAAGCAGCGGTGTCGAGGAAAAGACCGACACAACCATCGGCGCACGTGTGACCTATTCGATCTAGACCGTCTGATTACGAGAAGTATTCCACGAGTTCCGGCGCAAGAGCCGGAATATCGTAAGGAGTGCTGGCGGAGCGGATCGAAACGGTTCCCAGATAGCCCGCAGCAACGCTGTTGCGCGCGGCGATCGGGGACGTGAGAATCGCTCCGCCTTCACGTACGTAGCGGACGAACTCCGCTGCAATCTGCGGGTCGGCGCCGCCGTGCGAGCCGGACTCAGGTGTGCAGTCGAACTGCTCATCCCCTTCGGCCTTGTACGAACCGCGCTTGTTCCAGAGGCAGACTTTGTTCTCGCCCAAGTTTTCGATGCGCCCCTCAGTGCCTATTATGGCGTAGTTGCGCCAGGCGTCAGGCGTGAAATGGCATTGCTGGTAAGTCGCGAAAACACCGTTGTCCATATGCATCAGTATGTGGCTGACGTCCTCTATATCGATGATCGGGTTCAGTTGCTTTTGCGAAAGCGGCGGCCAATTGGCGTCCCTGAACGTCGCGTCGCCGCGCTCGGTGGCGGGATGCCTGTCTTTAATCTGGTCGTAGAGCGTCAAGCCGCCCTGCCCAACCACGCGCGTCGTGTAGCCGCCGCACACCCAATGCAGCACGTCGATATCGTGCGCGGCCTTCTGCAGCAACATGCCCATGCTGTTTCTGCGGTCGGCATGCCAATCCTTGAAATAGGCGTCGCCGCCATATGCAATAAAGTGACGGCACCAAGCGGCCTTCACCTGACCGATTGCCCCGGAATCCACCAACTCTTTCAACTTTTGCACGAATAGCATATGGCGCATGTTGTGGCCGAGGTAGAGCTTCTTCCCGCTCTTTTTGGCCTCGGCGAGGATGCGGTCGCAACCCTCGATTGTGATTGCCATTGGCTTTTCGAGATAGACGTGCTTGCCGGCGCGCAGCGCGGCTATGGCGTGCTCCTCGTGGAAATTATCGGGTGTTGACACAAACACGGCCTCGACGTCCGGCCGAGCCAGAAGCTCGCGGTAGTCTTCGCATTTGAAAACATCCTGCCCGCATACCTCTTCGTAGCGTTTGAAAGCGGCTGGATTTACATCGCACAGCGCCACGATTTTTCCACCCACCCCCGGCATGACCGCAAGTCTCGAGAGCCCGCCGCGGCCGCCGGCACCTATGACGCCTATCTTCAGCAAATCCTTATCATTCATTTCAGCTTTTCCCTTTTTCGGTTCCTCTTTCCCCGAAGTTTCTTCCGGAGACGTTTTGGTGGCTCATCCTACAATATTGCCGCCGCCGATTCAAGGAGAAAGTGAGGTCGCGCGGGTATCGGGAGCGCGGGTATCGGGCGCGCGGTTATCGGGCGCGCGGTTATCCCACCCAAATGTGGCGGGTTCGTGGCCCGTCAAACTCGCATAGGAATATCCCCTGCCAGATTCCAAGCTGGATCTCGCCACCCTCAATGAGCAAAGATATTGAATTGCCTGTCATGGATGTTTTGATGTGCGCTGCGGAATTGCCGCCCTTATGCTTGTAGAACGGCTGCTTCCACGGCACGGCTGCGTCCAGGGCGGCAAGAGTGTCGAGGCCCACGTCGGCATCGATATTCTCCGTGATTGTTATGCCGCAGGTCGTGTGCGGAACGAAGACAGTCATGGCTCCGTCCGGCGGCATGAGATCCGAAACCACCTGCTGCACAAGCGCCGTGATGTTGACCATTTCGGATTTCTCAGTAGTGATAACTTCGATTTTCCTCATATTCAGCCTCCTTTGGATTATGCTTCTATGACTACGCCCCGTGGGGTTGCAAGCATTATAGCATTTGTTTTTAAGGTTTGGGAAGGGAAAAAGAAGCTATCTCCGCCTTGGTAGCTCCGGGCTTGGCGGAGACGCTGTATCGGCGGCTCCGGAAAGTCAGCCCAGAGATGGATAGAGCGCCTATTTCATCGGCCAAACACGGATGTGCGGTCAGTTCCTCGCCCTGGTTTTCTATCCCTAGGAGACCGTATAGCACCAGGGTGAGTAAGGAGCCGGAGGCGGTTGCGCATACGCCGCCGCCGTAGTTGGATTCGCGCGGGATTTCAAAGGGGCCCGTCGCATTGCGACCCGAAAGCACAAGGAAGCGGCGGACGCCCTCGACATCGCCTGCACGTGATAGCGCGGAGCCGTATACAGACGGACTGTGCATGAGGTAGAGCCCCGTCTCTTTTTCGCGGTCGGCGTAGTAATACACGTTGCGGCGGATCTCCTCCGGGTCTTCAGATACGAGCAAGGGGAAAAAGAGATGGCCAACATCGGCCTGCTTGACAGCGTGGCCGGGATAGCCTTCGTATTCGGCGAAGAGGTTGTGTTTGTTGTCACGCGGCAGCCACATCGCCGTCGAAAGGCGTTGCCACTCGGCACGCTCTCCCGGCGTGGCGAGCCCCTCGCCTGTCTCAGAACCTTTGGCAAGCGTCCACGCGGCGTAGCAGTTCGTCATGGCGGAGTTGTCGACCAGCCCGGCGTAGTGATCCCAGGCGTGTTCGTCGGGCGGGATTACACCGTGGATTTCCGCGCGCGATTCAGCAGAGTTCCAAACAGTGCGGGAGGCGAAGAAGCGCGCGGCCTCTACCACGATTTCGCGACCATAGCGATCGTAAAAGTTTTTGTCGCCCGTGCTGTGCGCGTACCACCACGCGCAAAACGCAATATCTGCCGTGACGTGGATTTCGTTTTCGAAAGGCCCAGCGTGTCCGCTGCCGTCCCGGTGGCTCTGCCATCCAAAACGAGCGCCAACATTGCCACCGGCGCGTGCATTTTCGCGGGCGCCTTCGAGCAGCCCATGGCGGTAGAGGATCATGTTGCGCGCTATCACCGGTTGCGTAAGCAGCAGCGGAGGAAACATGTAGAACTCGGAATCCCAGAAGACGCAATTTCCCCAGTTCATCTTGCTGGAGAGGCTACTAGGCGTGCCCCCCCAGACGACGTCGTCGCGGAAGCCGGCCGTAAGGTAGAACATGGCGCCGCGCAGACGCCTTTCAAGGAATTGATCCTCCGCGGATATGTCGAATCCGTCCCAAATCGACTTCATAGAATCGGCGTGCGATCGCTTGAGCGCATCGTATCCGGCCTTTAGCGACTCCGCCACGACAGAGTGCGCCCGCGGAATCGGATCCGGGCCGCGGCAAGTGGCAACGAGCACATCAATCGAGATCACGCCACCGGCCGCAAGCCGCGCGGATAGGCGCTGCCCTAGTACGCGTTCCTCCTCGAACGGCACTGGCGGCGAAGCACCCGATACGGCTGCGACGACGAGCTCCTGCGCGATGCGGCGATCGGGGTCGCCAAAGTCGATCTCCCAGCCCATGGCTCCTTCAGCTGCCGAAGTGCGCAGCCCTTCGATGCCGACGCAGCCGGTGGCGTCGAGCCGCGGCGACACTTCAACGCGCCCCGGTTTGATCGCTCTGACCGTGAGCCTGTACGCGGCGAGCGGCGACTCCCCGCGGTGGCAGAACGTCTCGGTTGTGACGCGTACGTTCTTTTCACTGTCGAGGTACTCTGTCATGAACACCCCGGACTTGAGGTCTAGGACCTTGCGGAAATCAAAGAACCACGCTTTTACGGGTTTACCCTCGAAGCAGACATCGACGTTTAGCCAGTGCGGCACGGCGCGGTTAATCTCGTCGGCGCCCTGGTAGTTGGCTGCGACGGTGGCGATATAGCGGTTGTCCGAGCCGCCATGTCCGTTTAGAGGAATGTTCCCGCCGATCCAGCCGTTCCCGATGAACGGGGATCCCTCCTCGGGGTACCAGCATCCGATATCGTAGGCCCAAGTATTCATCGCTTATTTCAGTTCAATTTAGAGAGCTTGACACGGATGTCGTCGAGGATGCCACGCAGCCACGCCTGTTTGCCGACGTCGATTCCGTATTTGTTGTCGTGCCAGTCCTGCGCCATTTCTCGTGCGGCCTCATATTGTGCCTTGGCCTTTTCGGCTTCGCCTGCGGCGGCCTGGAAGTCGGCTATGGCAAGCGTTGCGTCCATGACTTCGTCGGATGCGGGGTATTTGGAGATCGCGAGGCGGCATGTGAGGATCGCGTCCTCAAAGCGTTTCTCCCCGGCGTGGATGCGTGCGAGCGCGACCAGCGCCGCGGCGCCGCGTTTGCTTTCGGGGAAGATGGTCTCGAAGCTGGCGTATGCCTCCGCCGCGGCCCTCGTGTCGCCGATTTTCTCCTGCTGGATCCCCGCAAGGTCGAGAAGCGCGTATTCGGCGAGCACGTCGTGCGTCTGTGTTTCCACGAGGTTGCGGAGCAGCTCAACAGCCCTTTCCGCCTGGCCGGGAAGCTCGGACACGGTCTGCGCGGCGGCGTATGCAGCACGCGGCGATTCATCCGCCAGCGGATATTTGGCCAGCGCCGCAGTGTATGCGGAAGCGGCCTCTTCAAGCTTGCCTTCGGCGCGCAACTTGTCCGCCGGCATTAGGGCGGCTGTCGCCTCGCTGTTGTACTTGTCTGCCGCGTGGCGTTTGGCCTCGGCTGCAGGAGGGTCGAGCGATATCTGAAGGTTCGTCAGGGGTTTGTCGCCCTCTACGAAACGTGCGCAGAGCAGATGGCCTCCCGTGATCTGGTCAACGAGAAGAACGAGTGTGTTCCAGCCTTTGTTGAGCGGAGCGGCGAAGCGGTCGCTGTCGTACGTAGGGCTGCGCTGAATCTGGTTGCTCCACAGCTTCTTGCCGTTTAGCACGACCTTGAGTCCGTCGTCGGCGCTGCCGCTAAACCAGGCGTTCGGCCTGTCTTCGGGGCTGTAGATGTATGCCACCGCGACGGTGTACGCGTATGAGAATCCCCCGCCATAAGCGAAGAGGTTGCACATTGTCTGTCCTTCGGTGCTGCCGCCGAAGTGCATTTTGCGCCACGTGTTCCTGCCGACTTTATCGCCGGCCTTGGGGCGCAGTTCGAGTTCGTTCATGCCGAACGGCTTGAACGGGTCGTAGCTCTGCGAATCGCCGATGTAGGCGGCGTTCCAGGGCAGGGGCGCGACGATCAGCCAGTGCATGATCGAACCTTCGTCGCGGACAGGATATACGAGGATTTCGTCCAAGTCGGCGGCGAGGCCGGCGGCCTGTGTGGCCAGAAAAATAAGCGGAAGCAGTAGTCGTTTCATTGTGTTTCTCCTAAGAGCGGTAAAGCAAGTTGTTTCGATTGTTTTTTAGAGGTGGGCCGGACGGGGGCGCACCAAGGCGAGGGCACTAGCGCGGTCCGAACGCCTCGACCTCCATGATTCCGACGGTTCCCTCGGAGTCGTTGGTGGCCTTGACGACGATGCGTACGCGGTCGGTCGTCACGGGTGTCTTGAAGCGCGAGACTTTCGACACGCGCACGTTGTCCACGACGCTGTCGACAACCTGCCATTCTTTACCGTCCCACGCCTCGACGTCCCAGTCGCGGATGCCGCTCGTCTCAGGCGTCCAGCGGGCGAACGCGATAGTGTAGACTGTGAGCGAATTTAGAGTGCGCTTCTGGTCGAAGCGAATCTCAAGCCACTGCGGGAGCGGCTTGGAAGGGTCGGCCATCCAAGTGGTCGGGAAGAAATCCTGCCAAGTGGAGATCTGCCGTTTGCCGTCAATCGCGTGCGCAGCGCGTCCTTCGAGGGAAATCTTCTTGATTGTCGGCTCCTTGGCACCCCAGTCCTGCGTGGCGACAGTCGCCTCCTTGACAAGTTCGGACGATGCGGTGGCGGATGCGCCGTTTTCCGCAAGCGCCCAGTTTACGAGCTCGACGCTCTTGCCCGCTGCGGCGCCGGTGCCATAGAGTTCTATTTCGGCGATTTCCACTTTCGGCGTATGGCTGTCCACCACGGTCATCCGCACGGTATCTGTCTGCACTGGGTCGAACGTGAGCGTGCGGAAGCGGCGGTAAGTTTCGTCGCGCACGGTGGCGAGGTTGCGCCAAGATCCATCGGGCATAAGCACCTCTATGTCGTAGCCGCGCGGTGAATAGCTCCAGATTGCGACGCGATTGATTGTGGCGGGTGATGCGAGGCTAACGGTGAGCGTCTGTGGCAGCACGTTCGCCTCGCCGCTACGCCATGCGCTGCCACCGGTGTTGTTGCCGTCGATGGCGCCTACTGCCGGAGAAGTCCCCTCCTCGCTTGACGCCTCCGCGAGTGTTCCGAGCGACGCGAGCGCGACGTTCGAGCCCCAGTCTTCCACGACCGGT
>JALHHX010000124.1 GCA_022837245.1 Lentisphaerota bacterium | reverse complement strand
GGCAGTTCTGGCAATAGCGAGCGGGCACGCGCACCCGGCGCCGGAAAGCAGGCTGGGGATGGCAATCGACCAGATCGCGGATATCATCGCCGCCTCCGGAACAACTTTGGGGTCTGTCCCCTAAATTCCTAAATTCTGTTAACCGTGATAATTCACCTATGATTGTACGCGGTACGTCTTAGTCATCGGCTACGAGACCAAGCTTTTTCGAACTGAGGTTGAATTCCCAGCATGCATTTTATACAATTCGCCCCAGACCTGTGTGCCGTGGGTTTCCGCCGGGTGGCTGGACCAGAGACAAACCTGTAGGATGCTAGTGTAGCCCAATAATATTTTCTGAAAGCTGGATCGTGAAGAAACAGATTCTTTTTGCGGGAGTAACGGCGCTGATTGCCGCGACGGTGTTATCTCTGTTTATACGCGAAGATTCGATTGTCATTCTGTGTTCAATGGCGGTAGGATTCTTCGCAGTTGTCTTCATGCTGGTTTGTTGCATTCTGGCACGTCGTTCTAGGCTTCAGACACTTTTAGTGTGGCTGGTTTTTGCCGCAATGTTCATCGGGGTAGCAGGCTCACATCTCCCGCTTCGGCTGGTCTTCCGGCTTCATCGGGCTCAGTTTGAT
This sequence comes from Lentisphaerota bacterium, assembly GCA_022837245.1. GTDB lineage: Bacteria > Verrucomicrobiota > Kiritimatiellia > RFP12 > UBA3636 > JAAZFF01. The sequence continues at coordinate 6,031 of JALHHX010000124.1, read as the reverse complement.
CATGTGGTCGCGTTGATTGAGAATGGAACTCCTCCCGCCGTGCCGTTCTGGATTGGCCCATTCAGAATCGCAATGGTCGGACAGCGAGGCGATTCTGAGACTCCGTTCCTTGCAACAAACAATGATGTATCGGAAATTGATGGCTTCGTGAGACATCCCCAGGGGCATGGGTTCAACCTGTGGTCCTCCATAAAGCTCTATGATTCATGGTCATACATTTCAGAAGACTGAATACTCGAACAAGGTGGGTCTGTCGGTGTGAACCCTTAAAATAATGCACAGTTTCTGTCGAAAGGTGACATCAGCGCATTTAAGCACTATAATGAGTGCATTCAATATCATGAGCACGAACATCGTATCAACCTGCCTCCCAGACACCCCCGCCGCAAACGCCGTGCGCGAGATCGCCGCAATGGCGCGTGACACCGACGGACGCGCATTGCTTGTCGGAGGTTGCGTCCGCGATGCCATACGCGGCATCTGCGGTCACGACTACGATCTCGAAGTATACGGAATACCATCCGAAAAGCTCTACTCGATGCTTTCATCGCGCTTTTCGGTAAACAAGGTAGGAATGAGCTTCGGAGTCATGAAGATCGGTGGCTTGGACATTGACGTTTCGCTCCCGCGGCGCGAAAGCAAAACCACACCCGGACACCGCGGGTTTCTTGTCGACACAATTTCCGACCTGCCCTACCACGAGGCTTGCGCGAGACGCGACTTCACCATCAACGCAATTCTTGCCGATCCGATTACGGGCGAGATCATAGACCCGTTCAAGGGCATGGCCGACATCGAAAACCACATCATCCGCCACGTAAGCGGTCATTTCTCTGAAGACCCCCTTCGCGTTCTCCGCGCGATGCAATTTTCCGCCCGGTTCGAGTACAATGTTGCCCCCGAGACAATTGCCGCATGCAGTCGCATGACGCCCGAGAACCTCCCCGCAGAACGGCTCGCCGGAGAATGGGAAAAGCTCCTTCTCAAAGGCACTAAACCATCGCTTGGTCTGGCATTCTTAAGAGACTGCGGATGGATCCGCCACTACCCTGAGCTCGAGGCCCTAATCGACTGCCCGCAGGATCCGCGCTGGCACCCGGAAGGCGATGTCTGGACGCACACAATGTTCGCGCTCGACTGGCTGCCGAATGTCCGCAAAGGCATCCGCGCCGACGACATCCTCGTGGCAGTGTCTGTACTCTGCCACGACTTCGGCAAGCCGGACACGACCGCCTTCGCTGAGAAAGGCAAGATAACCTCCTACGGACACGAAAAATCGGCAGAGACGCAAGTACGTTCCTTCATCAAGCGCCTGTGGAACATGCCGGATTTTGAAGATGCCGTGGTTCGACTAGTGGCCACGCACATGCGCCCGGTTGCGCTCGTCGTCAACGACGCCTCCGACAAAGCCTACCGCAAACTCGCCGTCGAAGCACGCCGTCTTGACCTGCTTGCGGACGTCGTGGAATGCGACATGAACGCCACGCCGCCAAACGGGCCCGATATAAACATCCTCCGGAAATTCCGCGAAAGAGCCGAAGCTCTCGCCGTCGCCAAAGAGCCCCCGCGGCCCCTAATACAGGGACGCGACCTGATAGCGCGCGGTCTGACACCGGGGCCCGAGTTCGGGGAAATCCTTTCGAGATTTTACGAACGCCAAATAAACGGCGACTTCACAGACAAAGAATCCGCAGATAAATACCTCGACCGATTTCTGAAGCGCAAGCGCCAATAACGGTCTTGTCAGAAGTGTTTTATCCGCAGATTTGCGCTGATTAACCCAGATTTTTGCTTGTGCCACGTACTTATAACACGCAATTATCCCACACAAAGCCACGAAGGCACGAAGCTATTGCTGAGTTGGGCTTAGGATGCAGCTAGAATTTGCGCGTGCGATGTGGGTTGCACTCGCGGCGAGGAAAGGGTCGCCGGGAGCAAGCGAAGCGCCGGGGCTGCCGGCGCAAGGAAGCCCGCGGGCAAGAGCCTGCCTGCGGGGAGGGAATAAAACCCATGCAATAGAATAACGCGGAGGTGCGGCCGATGTTTGTCATAGTTGTTCAAAATCATGGCGCATGGCTTTTTAACCACTTTCCGCAAGCAGGCCCTTGCTTGCGGGTCCCGCGCGTCCGTCTATACGGGCATAGCCAGACGCGTCTACAGCGCGGTGTTTGAGCGTGCCGCGTTCTGCACACCCGTGTGCCGCAGGCACACAACACCGAGACCAGAGTTGGCGCCAGAGACCAGGATAAAGGGTAATTTTCAAATTCGATTAAGGTGATCGTGAATTTAGAGGCAGGCAAGAAACAGCGCATCGTTGCGAATGCCACAAGCCTTACCGCCGCCGGAACTTGGGTCAAGCAGGTTGAGGATGCGCTAAACGAACGCTATTCCGGACTCGTCAAGAACACCAACTGCAAAAGTTGTCAACTGCACTTTTGCCAACAATAAAGCCAAGAACGGAGGCGCGGTTAACACCGCCACCTATCAGGCAGCCTGGAATGGAGTCATAACCGCTGCAATTGGCACCAACCAGAACGTCATAGCATGGAGCAACAAAGTCTCGGGAGCCGGCCAGGCATTCTATGGCAACACCAATACAGTTCTTTACAGCGACGTTCCGGGCGAATGGACTGGCGCCGGCGGGAACAATCTTTCAAAGGACCCAATATTCTTCAAGGCCTTCCTATCCGCGGCCGAGGCGTCAAGATCGTTGCGTTCCTACCGCACGGCGCGGATGCGGTAGAAGCGGTTTGATACGGGCGCAGGCAGGAGGATATTGTTCGTGATCGCGGTCGGGAGGACGTTGTTGGTCGCGATGCTGACCCACGGGCTGACACCAAACACATCGCTTGCTTCGAGATATTGGTTGGCCCATTGGCCGCCAATCCATGTGAGGCTCAATCCATCGACTCCGGCCAGGATCGAGGAGAGGGCAAGGACCGACTTGGGATTGGATGGGTCGGTGTCGGCAACATACTCTTCCCATGTTTGCATGCCGTCGGCGTCGTAATCGGTTTGTTCAGCCACCGCGAAGGTGTCGTTGGTCAGACCATGGGACGCCAGCCAGTATTCCGGCGTACCCCGCGGTGCGAGATTGGGGGCAAAATTGGCCATCAGCGAACGGGTTCGGTTCATGTGAACCTCGATGGTATTGCCCTCCACAATGCCGCCATCAGTGTCGCCGGCCCACCCTTCCAAATACCAATAAGACGCTGGAGACGCTGTTAGCAGAGAACTGCTGCCAGCAGGCAGCCAGCCGGAGCTTCCTGTCACCGCGCCGTCCCCGGCGTGGTCTGTGGTCAGGAGGTATTGGGTCTGCCACTGCCAGTTCAGCGTGGCATTGTTGGTCAGCGTGACTGTGACTTGAGTCGGTGAATTCTGGGTGAACACGTTGCCGGCAACGTTGACCGCCACGCAAACCTGCTGCGTGCCAACCCCCTGTGGGAGAGGCGAGTTTGTGATCCACTGGCTGAATGTGACGCCGTAATTCGTGGTAAGAGTTCCCGGCATTGCACCGCCAAAACTCGAGTTTACCGTCAGGGTGAGCGGAGTCGTCTGGCGCACTGCCGCCTGAGCGTCTATGAGCCCGCTTCCAACCAAACTGTCCGGGGTGGCGGCGCGAGACGCGGTGTTTGTCAGAGCCGTTCGTATCTCGGCCGGAGTGAGATTGGGGTTGCCCTGCAGCATAAGCGCCGCTACTCCTGCGGCCATCGGACAGGCCATGCTGGTTCCCTGCATGATGTAGTAGTTTGCGGGGCCGCTGCCGTTGAGATTGAGTCCGTCGTTATCGATTATCAATTCATCCTGTGCGGCCAGCCCCGGGACAGATTCACGCGCAGAGATTGTTGCGGCGCCTGGGGCAACGATATCTGGCTTTCGAACACCATCGATGCGAGGGCCACGACCACTGAACTGCGCAAGAGTGTTCAATACGCCACCTGGAAATTGCCAGTTGCTTCCCATATAGTCTCTCCACGTGGCACGCTGGACCCAGGCGCCGACAGCGATGGCGCCGTCGGCAACTGCCGGATGTCCCACGGTGTATGAGCTGTCGGGACTATCAAAAGTGCCTGTCCCGGACGTCTGGTATAGATGCACGGTTATTGGATCGCCGCTGGCCGCAGTGTTTCTCAAACGGAAAAAGTAGGTCTTGCTAGTGCCAGCGGGGATATTCGGCGAAAGTTTGTATTCCACGCTCTTGGTACCCCGGACGCTGGTGCTGCTGGAAACAAGAGTCAATGTCTCTATGCGGGGTATTTTCGATAACAGATTGGTACAACTCAGCGATATCTCGTAAGTGCCCGGCGTTCCGCCCTGCCAGATTACCCGCAAGTGTTCCTCAGCAGTATAGGCGGCGCTCTGGGTGTTGTTAATTGTGAAACCAAATGAATCTGAAGTAGTCGCCGGGGAGACGATGGCCGAGTCGTGCAGCATGGCATCCGCGTCATTGCCTGCGGCGACAAAGACGGTCACTCCCGCGGCGACGGCGGCATCAATGGCCTGCTCGGCTGCCTCGCTGCCATCGAGATATGTGCTGAAGCCGCCGTAGCTCATCGAGAAGACACGCGCATTGGCTGCGACGGCGCGGTCGATGGCCTCGACCATGTCGGACTCGGTGGCATTCGCATTTTTATTGTCGCCGATCTTGTAGAAGCAAAGCTCGGCGCCCGGCGCCGAGCCGCGATATAGGCCGCCCGACAAAGTGCCGCGTCCAACTGCAGAGGCGGTGACATGCGTTCCGTGCGCCGATACGGTGTTGACCACCGTAGTGCTCCAGGTGGCAGGAGAGGTGCCCGTGGTCATGTCGTATGTCTCGACGGGGGTTGGAAAATCGCCATGGCTAAGATCGAGTCCGCTATCGGCCACGGCGACTCGCACCCCGGCTCCGTTGAAGGGGAGAATCCCGGTGCCGCCATGTACGAGGTTCGCCTTGATCATGGAAATGGCGAGATTGTTCAGCGGCCGTGCCATCGTTTCGGCGGACTCAAGTCTGACCACACGCGAATCGGCACGAACAGCATCGAGGCTGTCATAGGCGACACGTGCCAGATGGAACCCCTGGGGGTGCCGGCCTTCAACGGGAGGGATCCAGATATCGGGATTGATGTCTATTCCGCGTGCGGCAAGCTCCTGCTGTTCGTCGGCTGAGAGCGGGCGGGTGGAATACAAGGCGCAAGTTTCGCCATCCAGATCATCGCCATTCAGACCACGAGCCTTCAATGCCGCGCGGTGAGCCGCTGGATCGACTTCTACGGATCTCCTCTTATCCTCCCGGTGGGCAAGGATGACAGGACTTATCTTGTCTGCTGAGACCCCCGCCGCATAAACTACAGAGCCAACCATATTATTAGCAACAGCGCCACCCGCCCCGTAAGCGGATGCGTGTAATGATGCCGTAGCGCACAGAAGGAAAACTCGGTTTATTATTGATGGAAGTTTACTATGCTTGATTTTCATGAACCTTGACGTCGTGTAATTACACCGCTTATTATGCATGCCATGCAAGAAGCACATTGGGGGAGGCTTGACCGTGCTTTTTTCTTCCGGGCCGAAAACACATCCCGGTTTTTCCAATAGATTACGAGGATACATAGAATCCCCCGGCGGACGGCTCTTCGGTTTTCACTTTTGCCTGGTGGCCATGGCGGTGTAGTCACACCCGTCTCCATTCCGAACACGGAAGTTAAGCACACCAGCGGCGAGGGTACTGCGGGAGTCGCCCGCAGGAGAGTAGCGCGCCGCCAGGCTTTTTTTCAGGGGCCCGCATGAATGGAATCGTTCATGCGGGCTTTTTTTTGACAGGGCATTCCGGATTTTTTGAAAAGTGTTTTTCACGATCGGCGCTGTCGGTTTCTGGCTCATGTTTTTAGAGGCTTTGCTCCACGGCGGAGAAACCCCAACGGTAAAGGTGTCAGAAAGTGAAAGTCCACGGGTGAAAGTCCACGTTATTTGTTAGGACATTCCCCAATTTTACTCGCCGCAACTGCGGTTCCCTCGCGGGACTATTGCGCTGGAGTCCGAGTCATTTATT
>JALHHX010000457.1 GCA_022837245.1 Lentisphaerota bacterium | reverse complement strand
TGGGATCCACAATGCGCATCTCCACCAGGCGACTGACCACCACCTTGTAGGGTTTTCCCTCGGTATCGGCGGTCTCCACAAAACGGAGCTCGTCAAATTCCAGGATACCGTCGTACTTGGTAACGATGCTGTTTTCCGTGGCGATGTTCGAGGCAATACCACCCACGTGGAAGGTACGCAGTGTGAGCTGTGTCCCCGGCTCGCCGATGGATTGGGCCGCGATGACTCCGACAGCCTCTCCCTTCTGCACCATCTGTCCGGTGGCCAGGTTGCGGCCGTAACACTTGGCGCAGACACCCTGATGCGATTCACAGGTCAGCACAGAGCGGATCTCTACCCGCTCGATGGGTGACTCGTCGATTTTCTTCGCAATATCTTCGGTGATCTCATCACCCGCATTTACCAGCACCTCGCCGGTATTGGGGTGTTGCACATCATGTACCGACACGCGGCCCAGTATCCGTTCGTAGAGCGAGGCAATCACCTCGTCGTTGTTCTTGATGGCGGTGGCTACCAGCCCGCGGAGCGTGCCGCAGTCCTCCTCGTTGATGATCACATCCTGTGACACATCCACCAGACGACGGGTGAGATATCCGGCATCGGCTGTCTTGAGGGCGGTGTCGGCAAGACCCTTACGGGCACCGTGGGTGGAGATGAAGTACTCGAGTACCGAGAGTCCCTCCTTGAAGTTGGCAAGAATCGGGTTCTCGATGATCTGCGCTCCTTCGGCACCGCTCTTCTGCGGCTTGGCCATCAATCCGCGCATACCGGAGAGCTGACGGATCTGCTCGCGCGACCCACGGGCTCCCGAGTCGAGCATCATGTATACAGAGTTGAACCCCTGGTCATCTTCCGCCAGCTGCTTCATCAGGATGTTGGAGAGCTTGGAGTTGATGTGCGTCCAGGTGTCGATGATCTGGTTGTAACGTTCGTTGTAGGTGATGAACCCCATGTTGTAGTTCTCCATGATCTGTTCCACCTCGGCATAACCATCCTGGATCAGTTTCTCTTTCTCCTC
>JALHHX010000123.1 GCA_022837245.1 Lentisphaerota bacterium | reverse complement strand
AATGGGCAATCTCCGCGAGGAAGCACAAGCCAAGGTCGTACCTGTGGTACACGAGATAAAACTATCCCCTGTTCACTAAAACCGGATAGCAGCTCAATCCTGTTTATTTTTGCGTAGTATTAGGCCGACAACGAGAAACAGGAGAGCGGCAGTTATAACGACGAGTCTGATTTTATTGCGCGAGCCTTCCACAGGTTGGTTGACCGGCACCAGAGGGTTGAGGACTTCCCTCAGCTCGTCGGTGTAGATCACGGCGTCTTCCTGGTTGAACTCGAGATCTTCGTATGCGACCTTGCCGTGGGCGTAAGCGTATGCGACGTCGTAAGGCAGGTTCCACAGGCGATCGCTTTTGCGGACCGCCTCTTCCTTTTCGGCGGCGGCGTATTCGATGGCGGCCATCTGCGCTTCAGGGATAGGCTGCTTGCGCTCGTGGGCGACGACCTCCACTGGCACGGAGGCGTCCTCCACGGCAAAAGCCGCGGAACCCAATCCGGCAGCCAAGGCGATGATGATCGGGCGTTTAATCACTGGTATGCCATCAACTCCCGCCAGCCTATGACTTCCGGTCTTGCCACCTCCGGGGGAAAGATTGACATCATGAACTCCATGCTTGCCAACGCCCCGGGGAGGTCGTAGTCCAGCCTCTCGTCCCAGTTCACAACCAGTCCCGCCGAGTTCCAAATGGCTTCATCCCTGCACAGTATGGATCCGTTGAGGCGGCTGTTGCCGACGGAGCCCAGGATTGCATGGTTGCCGTACATCACGGCATCAACGGTGTTTATCGTGGACTGTCCTGTTTGTATTATTTTGTCGTCTATCAGGCTTTCGTAGAATTTGGAAGCTCTTGGGACGGCGACGATCTTTTTGGTTCTGGTTCTTTTGTCCACCACCGTCTCGACGTGGTCCACCTTCTGGAGTCCATCGTAGGCGGTGTAGTCGCCCGTGAAGTTGGTGTTGTAGCCGATGGTGTCGCCCGGGGTGCTTTCGACAGGGGGCTTGTTTTTTATATCCGTCATGATACTACCCCAGATGCTTGCAGGGCTCTGGTAGTTGCCAAGAACCACGTTTCCCATTGCAAGCAGGCCGAGCATGTCCTTGCCTGAGTTGACAGTCGCCGTGTTTAACGGGTCGGCGTCGGGCTTCGGCCAGCCAGGTGGGTTCACGTACGTGAGGTCGGCGATTATATGTATATTGCGGCCTGCGTAAATGACGCCCTGTCCAGTGACTTTTCCGGAAATAACCAAGTCCCCCTCGACCACGACCAAGCCGTTGAGCACGATAGGGGTCTTGGAGCCATCGAGATAAATGGAACCCCTGTCCGGCGCGGTGGCGCTGGTGTCGCCGGATGGCCCCACGCCTGAAAACGTTCCGTTGATGAGGGTTTTGCCTCCTTGCGAAATCGTTCCGCCGGTATCCCTTGCCAGCGCCTTGTAGTAGGAGAGATCCCCCATATAGGGCATCGACAACAGTTCCTGGCCTGAGGCCAGCTCCGCCGTGCCGTCGTAGCCGAATTCTTCACCAGGCGGCAAGTCCGGGTTGGGCGGATCTGTCGGCCGGGCCCTGATGGGGGCGCTTTTCCAGTATTCTTCGATCGACCAATAGTTGGGCACCGTCCCGCCGCCCTCGATCCATGCGAGGAGCGCGGCGCGTATATCGCCGTTTACTGTGACGGTGTCGCCCAAGGTGAAGTCCCCGTTGGTGCCGGCGTCCCCGTTTATGTATATTTTCTTGCCGCTGAAGCGCCCTGAGTTCGCGGCGAAATACGCGAAACTGAAGATGCTGTTGTTCTGCAACTTGAAATCGACGGTTTCCTCGACGATTTTGCTCACGTCCTGGCCGCGGTTTGATTTGCCCGTGGCCGTGGAACGAAGCACGACGCGCGCCAGCTTCTTGCGTCCGGTTTCCGGGAGCAGTTTTATATTTCCGGCCCGCCTCACGTTCACCTCGAAACCGTTTATGACCACGTTCTCCGGAAAACCGTAGACATAACCGGCCGGCCCGACGCTCGTCTCGCCGGACGAGGTCTTGAACCACGTAAGCTCCGGGATCTCCTCGGGATAGTCCTTGTTGTACTTGCTTACCGCCTGGAACATACCGTTCTTTATGGTTTCAAGCGCGCTTTGCGCGGCGAGACGGCAATCAGAATCGGCCAGAAAGGAAGAAGTGCTGCGCATCGCGAAAATCGAATACGAAAGCACACCGCTGACCAATAGCGCCAGCACTATTGTGGCTATCATCACAACGGAGAGCACCATGCCGCTTCGACTTGTGTTGTTTTTTTTCATGTTTGACTCCTCTTCTTACGCCATGGGTTGCCTTTTACTGGGACATTATCTGTGCCTTGATCGGCTGCTTCTGGCTGTACGTCCTGCCGCCCACGCGCAACTCCATGACCGCGTCAATGCCGATCACCCCGTTGCCAACCAGCGCGAACGGCACCGCGCCGTCCCCGAAAACAATCTGCCCGCCGGAAAGCCAGCCCGTCCCTAACTCCTCGGTGGCTTTTAGTTCGCCCCCAAGGATCGTGACCGAATTCTCCGCCGCAGCCCCCCCGGGCGTGAACGGCGTGTAAGTCATGGCGTTGCCCCATCCGTTTGATACAACCTGGATGCTGAAGTCATCGTGCTTCGCACTCATGAGACCGCCGTGCTCGTTTATGCGAAAGAGCAGTTTATCCCGGAGCATCCGCATTTCGTACGACATCTGGATCTGCGCCATCGCGTTCTCCAGAACGCGCTGCGAGGCCAGGAAAAGCGAAAGAACCACCCCCAGCGTGGCAATGCCGATGGCCGAGGCCACCAGCACCTCCGTCAAGGTGAAACCGCTTCGCGTTCCGTTTTTATCTTTTCCCATGCGCATCAAATCCTCCTGCGCGCCACCCGCGCGCGACCCCCGGCTTCAACGGAAAGCCTTCCTCTGCGTCCGCATCCTGTTGACCGTGTAATCGAGCGTGGACACCCGGCTCCCGCTCAATTCCGGCCACGTGATCTTCACGTCTATCACCCAGTTGGTGGTGAAGCCCGTGCCCGGCTGCGGCGTCACCCTCCTGTTCAACAAAACCTCCCCGTGGCGCCCTCCCCAGACATCTGTCACACCCTCAGGCAATGAGTAAAGCTCCACAAGGTTCCTGTATCTGCCGTCTTCAAACCAGCTCAGCCTGGCGTTGTACAAATCCCACACCTCGTCATACGCTATGGCGTCAGCCGCAAGACGCGTCTTAACATCGTACGACATCCGGTTCAAGAAAAGAGTGCTCTCGAAGAACATCAATGCGAGAACGACGACAAGCGCTGACGCGACCATCACCTCAGTCAAGGTGAAGCCGGTCCTTCCATTGTTTTTGCAATCAGCCGCGTCGTTCATAAAGGGTGGATTCAGTAAATAGGAGGGGGCGGGGCGGGGTATTCCCTGCACAAACACTCATGCTAAGATTGAGCAATTTTCATGCCAGAAAAGCCAAGCAAGATTTGGCTTCTTTCGCAGGTCCGCCGGGCGGGGCATGATGACCAGAAAGCCGTTTGCGAATGGCTTGACCGCAAATTCAATAAAAAGCGGCAGGCGGGAGGTAATCGGTTAGCCCCAAGGGAGGTGCGGAACCCTGATATGCGAACCCGCTTAAACACCACGCCGTAGGCTTCCAGCCCAGCCGGCGCGTGCCACGTCATGCATCGCCACAGGATTGCAATAATCGTGTGTGGCGGGGTGGTGACCGTGCCAAGATAGGCCTCCGCTCCGTGGTACGTTTCTTGCTTGATTAGCAAGTGGGGGAAGGGAATGTTTCCTCCGGCCAGTTGTGGGTTTGATGTGGATTAAGCAATGGAGTTGGATGATGAAGGGAAAACCGAACAGGGGATTTTATCGTGCCACGTTGGTGGCGTTGTTTGTATTGTTGGGCTGGGGTGCCGCGAATGCCGCCGTCCAGTCCGGGCTTGTCGCCGCATGGGGTCTCAACGATAATGGCCAGACCGACGTTCCTGCCGGGCTCTCCAATGTCGTGGATGTCGCGGCAGGTGAGAAGCACAGCCTCGCATTGCTGTCAGACGGCACCATCGCCGCCTGGGGTGCCAACTTTCACGGTCAGCGCGACGTCCCGGCCGGTCTCTCGAACGTCGTAGTCGTCGCGGGGGGCAACCTGCACAGTCTTGCGGTAAAGACCGATGGCACCGTCGTCGCATGGGGTGGTAATGCCAACGGCCAGTGCAACATTCCGGCCGGCCTCTCAAATGTCTTGGCCGCGGCGGCAGGGGGAAACCACAGTCTCGCGCTGAAGTCCGACGGCACCGTTGCCGCTTGGGGCGATAATGGGAACGGCCAGTGCGACCTCCCGGCTGGGCTTACGAACGTGATCGCGGTTTCAGGGGGGAATCTCCACAGCCTCGCGCTGAAATCCGACGGCACTGTCGCCGCCTGGGGCGAAAATGGGAACGGCCAGTGCGACATTCCGGCTGGGCTCGGTGATGTGGTTGCCATCTCGGCCGGTGGAACCCACAGCCTGGCGTTGAAGGCCGACGGCACCGTGGCCGCTTGGGGGGCGGACCTCTATTCCCAGTCAATAGTCCCGGATGGACTCGTGGATGTCGCCGCCATCTCGGCTGGAAATGCGCACAACCTGGCACTGAAGTCCGACGGCACTCTCGTCGCCTGGGGCTACAACATCGATGGTCAGATTGATGTTCCGGTGGGATTCTCGCACGGGATTGCCGTCGGGGCGGGAATGCACAGCCTTGTGCTTGCCGAGCCCAAGGAACCGTTGATAGCAACTCAACCGAAATCGGTCTCCGTGGTTTCGGGTCAAAACGCGGAATTATCCGCAGACGTTTTCAGCTTGACGCCCAGCACCTCGACTTGGTTCAAACAGGGTGCGGCGAATCCTGTCGGCAGCGGGACGGTGTGGAGCAAGTCGCCTGCCCGCCTCGCCGATGCGGGAAGCTATTACCTTGCCGCCTCCAACGCGCTGGGCGTTGTGACAAGCCAGGTGGCGACGGTGGCGGTATCCCACGGGTTTGTGGCAGTCAAGCCATGGCGCTATTCCGGAATACCGCTCGCCGGCGAGCCCCTGACGCTGACGGCCAACGCGCTGGGCGAGGAGCCATTGACATATCTTTGGTACATCGACGGGCACCAGGCGCATGCGTCGACAACGCCCGAATGGGCGCTGCCAGCCTTGACGCCCGAGTTCACAGGGATGTGCCAGCTCGTCGTCTCAAACGATTACGGAACGGTCTCCAGCCGCCTTCTCGAACTGGCTCCGGTGCAGCCCGGGCCCGTCACCGGGTGGGGTGGTAACTATTATGGCCAGAGTACGGCTCCGGCATGGGTCTCCAATGTCATCGCCGTTTCGTCAGGGGACAAACACAGCATCGCGCTCATGACCAACGGCACCCTCGCCGCTTGGGGCGACAACTCGCAAGGCCAGTGCAACGTCCCTGCCGGGCTTTCAAATGTCGTGGCAGTTTCGACTGGGGATTACCACAATCTCGCGCTTAAAAAGGATGGCGCCGTCGTCGCATGGGGAGGATTTAACGCGTATGGCCAGTGCGACGTGCCGGCGGGGCTCTCAAATGTCGTGGCAGTCTCAGCGGGGTCGATGCACAGTCTCGCGCTTAAGGCGGATGGAACAGTCGTGGCATGGGGCGATAACGGGGCGCTGCAGAGTCGAGTCCCCCTCGGACTTGCCCATGTGGTCGCCATTGCGGCGGGAGGATGGCATAGTCTGGCGCTTAAGGCCGACGGCTCTGTCGTGGTTTGGGGGGATAACGAATTCGGCCAATGCGATGTCCCCGCCGGTCTTCCCGCAATCGTGGAACTCGACGTGGGGTGGTGGCACAGTCTTGCGCTTAAGGCCGACGGCACTGTCGCAGCCTGGGGGGACAACTTTTTCGGCCAGTGTGATACACCAGCAGGGCTGTCTGGTGTTGTGGATATTACATGCGGGGGGGGCCACAACCTGGCTCTGAAGTCCGGCGGCACCGTCGTGGCCTGGGGCGACAACGCGGATGGCCAATGCGCCGTACCGCCGAGCCTTTCAGGCGTCGCCTCAATGTCAGGTGGAGGCTACCACAGCCTTGCGGTGGTTCCGGCCGCCCTCGCCACGCACACGATAACCACGCCCGTCTCGGTTCCGTACTCCTGGCTTGATGCCTATCCCGCCATTCTGGCCGCCGCCGGCGGCGATTACGAGGCGGCTGCATTACATACGACCGGCAAAACCGGCTCTGATGGCAGTCCACTCCCGGTTTGGCACGACTACGTGGCCGGCACGGATCCAACCGATCCAGCTTCGGTGTTTAGATGCTCCATTGAAATGGTGGATGGCTCCCCGGTGGTCGGCTGGACGCCCGACCTGGGCGCCGCTCGTGTCTACACCATCTGGGGCAAACCAGATCTTTCGTCCAGCTGGGCCACGCCCACTGACTCCGCCACCCGCTTCTTCCGTGTCAGCGTCTCGCTGCCGTAGGCTCTGGCGTGAACCGGCGTTGAACTAAAGTTCTTGTATTTAGGTTGATTTTTAATTTGGTTTTGGGTACAGTGTTTTCCCATGAGCTAGGTCGAGTGTTCCTATACCGTTGTGGTTAAATAAGCCCACTGAGGCTCTTGCAAAACCCCTCGGAATCCTCGAAACCGGCGGCTGCCGCCGCCTTGGCGCGTCGCGCCATTTCTCGGATTCCGGGGA
>JALHHX010000456.1 GCA_022837245.1 Lentisphaerota bacterium | reverse complement strand
GATCGTATTCGTTATGAGCACACGAAGAAGACCGTGAAAACCAAGCAGGCGAAGGCTCGCAGGGAGAATGGCGGGTAATAGCCTTGACCACCAGTGGAAGGCGTCAACGAGACACAAAGTTATTCTCTTGACTGGTATTATCATTGTTGCTCGCCGCCTTACCCGTGTGGATTGAACGTGAAGCATTCTTTCTTTTCCAGTGGTTGACGATGACATCGGAAGCCTTCGCGAGCCAACGTGTGTCAGCCCGCAATTCCTGAAGTTCGGCGCTGGCGAAATACTTTGAACCAGATTGTGGCGGATGACCGAGCGGCCTCAACAAACCCGCGGCCACTAGCACCGCGATGTCTTGCTCGGCAAATCCAAGCAGCCATGCCGTCTCGGTTATCGAAAGGCGCGCGGGCGGCACGGGCAACGACAGGAAATCTTTTTTCTCCTGCTTCATGTCCGATCTCCACTGCGCGAGGTTGGCCGCGCCTCGCCATCGGCAGCTTCCTCGTCCAGCCGCCGCACGGCAATTTGTGTGATGAATCCCTTTTCCTGCCCTTGGGAACGAAACCGCGTCGGCATGGCCATTACCCAGGCGATTTCCCGCGTGTGAACCGCCGTTTCGATGCGGCGCAGGCCATACCCCACCAGCGTTACCTCGTGGTTGATGAAATAAATCTTCAACGTGTCGTGCTCCGCGCCCGCCTTGAGTTCCGAGTGCATGAAATGTTCGTGCGCGAACACCAGCGATTCCTGGGGCGAAAGTTCGACGCGCAACCCGCGCGACCGGGGATCAATGCCGAAGCACTCGATGGTTTTGCTGTCCATATTTTTCGATGTTTGCGAGTTGCGTTAGTTGGAAGGATTTCACCCGCGCCAGAATGTTCCGGGCGCGAATGCTCCAACCGCGAGTCCACCGTTGCCAGCGGTTGCTTTGCCGTCGTGACTGGAATTGCCGGATGCGCTCATGGCCAATCAGATCCAACGCCAGCGGTGAACCACCCGCCCGCAGCACATTTTCGCGGAGCGCGATTT
>JALHHX010000455.1 GCA_022837245.1 Lentisphaerota bacterium | reverse complement strand
CGGAGTCTGCTGCTCTGAAATCTTGTTTGTGCCTTCGTCGAGCGAATCGGCGTCCACTTGGCTGGGGGCCTGGTTCTTCGTGAGGTCGAGCTTTTCCTCAATTTCGCTCTGGCGGCGGCACAACTCCTGGTAGCGCTCCTCATGCTCAAAGGGAGCGCCGACTTTGGTTTCGAGTTCCTTGCCCCGCTTGTGGGCATCGGCAATATCCGTTTCCAGCTTGCCAGCGCGCTCCTCGAAACCTTGAACGGTCGCTTCCAATGAGCGGATTGTGCCCAGCGCAGTGTCCGTGACCCGGGCGCCGTAGCTGTTGTGCCCGCGCAACACCACCTCGACCGCGTTGTTGAAGCCGGGCCGCAGGAACAAATCGAACCCAGCAAAACGACCGATGCGCACATCGTCACCGAAACGGTTTTTTACTTTTTCCGCCCGGCGGACAATCAATTCACCCGCGATGCCCCGGTTGTCGAGGGTCTGGCCGTCGAGTTCGATGGTGAATTTTTCGCCAAAAGTATCCTGACGCACGGCGATGTCCTGGCGGAGATTGGCAAGCCGCGCGGTGAAGGTTTCGGCGTCCTCGTGAGCACGGCGCAGATTCGACCGGATGCGGTATTGCTCCTCGGCGTGGGCGGAGCGCAGCCGTGTGAGCCGCATCAACTCCGCATCTACCTGAGCTTTCTCGATCACCAGTGGATTGCCGGAAGCGATGGCTTTCACCTCGGCGTAGGTAAGTGCCGCCGATTCCAAGTCTTCCACACGGCGAATGGTCATGTCGCCGCTCATCACTTGGGCGATGAACTTGGCTTTGGTCTCCAGCGTCTGCCACATGTAGGCGTCGAACGAGCCTTCGGTGACGTAGCGAAAAACCGAGACGACCGCGTTCTTGTTGCCCTGCCGCAGAATCCGCCCCTCACGCTGCTCTACGTCGGCGGGTCGCCAGGGCGCGTCAAGGTGATGCAAAGCGATCAAACGCTCCTGCACGTTCGTCCCTGACCCCATCTTCTGCGTGCTGCCGAACAGAATGCGG
>JALHHX010000454.1 GCA_022837245.1 Lentisphaerota bacterium | reverse complement strand
AAGATCGACCGGGCAGCAGCAAAAAAAATGGCATCGGAACGCATTCCGATGCCGGGTAGTTGATGGCAGGAGCTGTCAAGCGTGCAGTCGTTATTCACCCTCCTTTCCCGGGGATCGACGGATGCGTAGTGTTTTTTTCGCACCCTCACCTTTCTGACCGCGGGAGGAACCCTCCTCTTTTCTGCGGATCACCCGCTTTGCAAAATCGCGCGGTTTGTCGTCACCATCAAATGAACGCCTGTCACCACCTTTACCAGCGGGTGTACGGTGTGCAGGCTTACGGTCTCGATTGAAAGTCCCCCTTTCCAGCCTGCCGGCAGACTCCTCACCGCCTTCCCGCTCTTCCCGTCGCGAACGGCGGTACCCCTCCCTGGAGTTTCGTTCCTTCAGAAAGGCATCGTCGCGTCTGTTACGCGGCCGTTCATCCCGGGAATGTTCACGTCGTTTGCCGGAGAAGATCTCATACTCACGCATCTCACACTCCAGTGCCCCGTTGTAGAGGAAGAAGCGGCGGGTATGTTTCAGCCCGATGGCGTCAAACGACTCCTTGCGATAGCTGAGGATATAGGCGTTATATCCGGTAAACAGATGTTTCAGTCGCTCACCAATCATCCCGTAGAGCTCATTCAGCTCCTCTACCTTTATTCGTTCACCGTAAGGGGGGTTGGTGATCACCACTCCCTCCGTAGCCGGTGCCTCTGTGTACTGCTGGAAAGGCTTTACGCTCAGCTCGATCTGGTTTTTCAGTCCCGCGTTCTTGATGTTACGTTCTGCAATGGAGATCGCTGCAGGTGAGCTGTCGGAACCGATGATGCGGAATTTGAACTCCTTTGCCCCCGCGTCATCATTGTAGATATGGCTGAAGAGCTCCTGGTCGAAATCCTTCCACCGTTCAAAAGCAAAGTGCTGGCGATGAATGCCCGGAGGAATGCCCAAAGCGATCATGGCCGCCTCGATCAGGATGGTACCCGACCCGCACATAGGGTCCACCAGCGTGCTCTCACCGCGCCAGCCCGACTTGAGG
>JALHHX010000453.1 GCA_022837245.1 Lentisphaerota bacterium | reverse complement strand
CAGCCGGGCAAACCGGGGGCGCCGGGGGCAAACCATGTTCGAGAAGCGCAGCGACGTCGCGCTGAACCTGTTCAAGTTGATCCAGTTTCAGGTTGGGGTCCGCAATGGTGAACACATCGCCGGTGGCGGGTTGCTCATAAATGAACACCCGCTGCCCCTCGCGCAGGATTTGCTCCTTGACCTTGAGCAGGCGTTTGCGTTCGAGCATGACCGCCAGGATATATCCCGCCGGAATGTACTGCGGATCATTCAACTCGATGAGTTGGCGAAGCAGTGACTCAGCCGTCTGTTTATGAATCGTTTCGACCGGAGGCGGAGGCGCGGTATAGACGCCTTGCCAATACGAAACGAAGCCTTTGCGCTCGCGCGCTCCCTCACTGTATTGCTTCAGCCAGCACGCCTGGCAGACATCCAGGCGGCGAAAATCCGCTTTCTCATCGAACAGCAGCGTATGGTAGCCTTCCTGGTCCACGAAGGGACGGCTGCAGGCGGCGCATGCGTGAGCGCGGGCTTGGATGTTCCACTCGGTCATGCGTCGGCTACCATTGTTTCATGCGATAGAAGCGCTGGGGCGCAGTGGCCGTCGGATCCGTCAGCATCCGCAGCGCTCCATTACCCGCGTTGGTGCTCACCCCCACCCAGTTCGTCTCCCCAAGACTATCCAATCGCTCCAAAACATAGGTCTTCCGGTTCATCGTCTGCGCCAAAACACGAAAACGACTCCCTTTCCGCGCCGGGCAATGCAACCGCGCTTCCGGCAGCGTGCCTTCCAACAACCCCACCGTGTGCCATTCCCCGGCGCTAATGCCCACCGCCGCGGGCAACCACGCGGGGATCCCGCTCTGGCCACTCCAATTCGCCCCCCACGCCACCACACTCCCATCCCCGCAAAGCGCCACGCTATGCATGCCCCCGCCGGCAACCGCCACCACGTTGCTCAACCCCGCCGGCACACTGACTTGACCCTGCGAATTGTCCCCCCACCCCACCACCCGGCCGTCGGCCTTGACGGCGTAGAGGTTGCC
>JALHHX010000452.1 GCA_022837245.1 Lentisphaerota bacterium | reverse complement strand
CGCCGTCCAGAAGACGACAGACAACTTCCTGTCTGTCTCCGCGGACGCGACCGCCCGACGCATTGCGTTGAAGGAGGAAATCGCCCGCACAACGACGGCACTCAAGAACGCCACCACCGACGCCGAAGTGCAAAAGCTGACCGGCGTGCTCATTGGCCTGTCATCCGCGCTCAACAACACGGACTACGAAATCAACCAGGCGACCGCGTCCGCGCTCGTGCAGGACGTTGCCAATCGGAATGATGCCCAGCGTCAGATCGAGGCAAAGAAGGAGCAGCAGCACGCCGAGTTCACTGAGGCCGTGCGGCAATACGGCCGGACGTTTCGCCTGATGAACGCACCCACCGCGTTCCCGACTCCGTAACGCCATCCTCAAATCGTCCCGACGTATGGCAACCTTCGAACAATTGTTCCCGACGTTCCTTCAGAAGTGCGCCGAACTGCACGAGCTGCTTCGGATCGTCGCGTTCATGTTTTTCATCGTCGGGACGATTCTCTTGGTCCTTCACGGCTTCACTGGCAAGACGCTCATCCTGCACATGGTGCGGTTGTTCGTGCTGACGGCTCTGCTCGTGATGCTGCCGCAGTGGGGCAATGAAGCGCAGCGCATCGTCCAAACGTCCATCCTCGACGGTCTCGGCGTTGACCCATCGCAGGTGCAGGAGCAATACAGCCACCTGCTCGAAGTGCGCCGCGACACCGGCAATGACCGCTCGTGGTGGGACATCATCGGAGACTTGAATGCGTTCACGGTCGAGTTGCTGATTTCTGGCATTCTTTGGCTGGTTGGCTACTTCGCGGCACTGCTGCTGTTCTGGGCCTACATCATTCAGAAATTCATCCTGTTCTCTGCCTACGCTCTTTCGCCGCTGCTCATCGGCTTCATGGCGATCCGG
This sequence comes from Lentisphaerota bacterium, assembly GCA_022837245.1. Classification (GTDB taxonomy): domain Bacteria; phylum Verrucomicrobiota; class Kiritimatiellia; order RFP12; family UBA3636; genus JAAZFF01. Next base: position 130 of record JALHHX010000452.1, on the reverse strand, counting down.
CCGCTCCGTTCCATCGGCTCGCGTTACCTGATGCACATCGTCGGTGTGTTGCTTTGGCCGCTCGGCTGGGCCGTCGCCGCGCTTATCACCCAGGGAATTCTGGATTTCATGACCGACCAGTCCATCCGCT
>JALHHX010000451.1 GCA_022837245.1 Lentisphaerota bacterium | reverse complement strand
TGGCACAACGTCAACGCGGGAGTGTGGGTGATGATGCTGGCCAAGAAACTTGACGCGCCGAAAGCCAAGGCGGCGGGCATCCTGATTGTCGATGCGTGGGAGCGCGAGATGGATTCAGACCCGGCGCGGGACGAAAAGATGAAGTGGCTTGCCTCGCAGGAGCGGGAGATCGTCGAGCGGCACGAACGCGGGCTGGCAATGGTGCGGGAGTGGAGGGGAGGACGATGAGCATACACGACAAGTTCTTGGACGGATCGACGTTGTACGAAAAGACGCTTGACCGTATTCGCACGTTCTGCAACGGAAAGCGCGTTCTATGCGCATTCAGCGGCGGCAAAGATTCGCAGGCATGTTATCATTTGCTGGAGGATGCGGGCGTTCCGTTTGATGCGCAGTACTCAATCACGCGCTTTGAACCGCCGGAGCTTTTACGGTTCATTAGGGCGCATTACCCAAGCGTGACGTTTCGACGTGCGTACAAAAAGTCATTGGTGGATGACATTGCTGCAAGAGGCCTTCCTAGTCGTTGGGGGCGTTGGTGTTGCAACGCGAAACATCGCAAAACTGAAGGGTACGACCTCGCCGTCATCGGGATACGCTGGGAGGAATCACCCAGGCGGCGCGACACATGGCGCATGTTTGGGATGGCCCCGGATAAGACCGCGTATCTTTGCCCTATTTGCGATTGGTCTACTGCTGATGTCTGGGAGTATCTTGGAGACAGGCCGCATTGCCGCCTATACGATCAGGGCTGCCGCCGGATCGGGTGCGTATGCTGCCCGCTATCGCCTGGGTATATGGCTCTCGAAGCCTCAAAATGGCCGAAGACTGCGGCGATGCTTAAGATTGGCGCGATTAAATATGTCGATAAGATGAGGCGGCAGGGATTTGTTACGTCTACCGGAAAACCATGCGCGGACTGGTGCAAAGCCGCATCGCCAGAAGACGAGTATTTCGCGCGGTGGATTGCAACAGGGCAGACGGCCAAACCGATTAGCGGCGACGTGATGTCCGAGGATGATTGTCTT
>JALHHX010000450.1 GCA_022837245.1 Lentisphaerota bacterium | reverse complement strand
TTCGACGGACGAACTGCCGCATAACGGCCAGACGGTTCGCCTGGATATGTTCATGGGCATCCCCATCGTCACGGCTCGCATTAGCGGGCGCGACTACCGGATGTTTTTCGACACGGGCGCCCAGATTTCCTACTTTCAGGACGACTCACTCGCCGCATACCCGCCCGCGGGCAGAGTCACCGACTTTTATCCAGGCTTTGGCCAGTTCCAGGCCGATACGTACCACGTCCCCGCCGCGCTCGGGGGCGTCGGGTTCACTCTCCGCTGCGGCGCCTTGCCCCGCTTGCTCGCCACGGCTCTGATGCAGATGAACACGGAGGGCATTGTGGGCAACGCGATTCTGAGGGATCGCAAGGTTGGCTATTTCCCACGCCGCCGCCTCATGGCCCTATAGCGCGCAAGGGGCGCCTCACCCCTGGAGGCGATCCCGGGCAGCATCGCGGCAAAACCGCAGTGCGCGCTGCCGGGGGAAGCGCCGCGCACCGGTTGAGCGCCGCCGTCCGAAAGCCGGGGACGATTACTGCACCTGGATGAAAACGGATCCCTTGGCCTTGCAGATGGGACAGGACTCGGGCGGGGTCCCGAACTCGATATCACCACAAATGGGGCAGAGATAGATCTTGTCCTGGGGCAGGTCTTCGCCTCTTTGGACAGCTTCCAGGGCCATTTGGTAAAGGCGCGCGTGGACGGCTTCGGCCTTGGGGGCGAGGTCAAACATGCGTTTGGCCTTGTGGTTTTCCGCCTCAGCCTGCTTGAGCATGGGCGGGTACATCGTGGTGAACTCGTACGTCTCCCCGGCAATCGCGGTTTTGAGGTTGTCGGCGGTGGAGCCGATGCCATCCATGGCGCTGAGGTGGGCTTCGGCATGGATGCGCTCGGCTTCCACCGCAGTGCGGAAGAGCTTGGCGATGTTGCGGAAACCGTCCTTTTCGGCCTTTTTAGCAAAGGCTAAATACTTTTGACTGGCCTGGCTCTCACCGGCGAAGGCTTCTTTCAGATTGTTGCTTGTATTGCTCATAATGCGTTGACTGTTA
>JALHHX010000449.1 GCA_022837245.1 Lentisphaerota bacterium | reverse complement strand
GCGACCACCGTTCGAGGACTACGCCCGGCAATTCGCCCACGCCCGGCGATTGACGTGGAGCTTTGTGGACGGAGACAGCGGGCATACCACTGAGCAAAAGAAGCAGTTGGCGCTCGGCTTAGCCGCGAAGCTGCCAAACCTGGTCGGGTTGGATATGGATGATTTCTTCCTCGGCAACGCGGTTCCAAAGACCGAAGGCGGAGAAGCCCCTGCGCATCTGAGCGTCGAGCAGGTACGGCAGATTCAGCAGGAACTGGCAAACCGCAAACGCCGGCTCGAATTGTCCCTGGTGCTCTACTCCCACCAACTGCACCCGGCAATCCAGCGGCATCTTGAGAACGTGGACGTGGTGTATTTCTGGACGTGGCAGGCTCGGGACCTGTCAGCCCTGGAGCGGAACTTTGCCGCCTATCGCAAGATCAACCCAACCGGGCGGACGCGGCTGGGGATTTACATGTGGGACTTTGGCGCCGGCCAACCGATTTCGACGGAAGCCATGGAGCATCAATGCCGTCTGGGCTGGCAGTGGCTGAGCCAGGGGCAGATCGAAGGCCTGATCTTTCATTGCACGCCGTTGTGCGACATGAACCTGGCAGCGGTAGAGTGGTCACGAAAATGGATCGCCCGCCACGCCAGCGATCGGGTGGGCGGCTGAAGATTCGGGGCGCAAAAGTCCGGGGCGTCTTTCCCTGCAGGATGCGTTGCCTGCATGGTTGTCAAGCGGGGCTAAAACCGTTAAAAGATGGGGAACATGTCCACAGTCGCAGAACAACTACGGCAGGGGCGGGAAGCTCGCAGCCTGACGGTGCAACAGGTGGCGGAGATCACCAAGGTGCGGAGCGACCATATCCGAGCGGTTGAAGAGGGGAATTATGAGGTGTTTTCCGCGACGGTTTATGTGCGTGGTTTTGTGCGCAGTTATGCGAGTTTGCTCAAGCTGGATGTGCCGCAAATCATGGTGGCTTTGGATCAGGAACTGGAGCGCAGTGCCAAGTTCGCCGAGCCGCCGCCGCTGGCCAAACGCCCGCGCAACC
>JALHHX010000448.1 GCA_022837245.1 Lentisphaerota bacterium | reverse complement strand
TTCAATGGGGGTTGATTTCAGCGGAAGTTTCAGCCCGTGTATTTCACATATTTGATCTCGCGGATGTCCAGGGTTCCGGCCCTGGGTTCATAAAACGGCCTGCCTTTGCGCACGCCGACGAGGCCGTAGCCGGAGGCGGTAGCCAGAAAGCAGCGGAAATCGCCCCGGAGACGGGGTTCCAAGTACAGCACCTTTTCTACGGCGTCATAGCGCGCGCCGCTCAGGCCAAAGAGCAGCGCATAAGAAGACATCGCGCGCGCATACCAATGGCCGCACTCGTATTCATTGAAGGGATTGCGCACGCGGCCATCATAGCGGTCGCGGCAAACCCTCACTACTTCAAGACCTTCGGAGACCAGCCCCATTCGCATCAGGTGCGACGCCACCTGATATTCGATGCCAGTCCAAACCTCGTTGGAATAGACAAATGGCAGCGAGAGTTCCCCGCCTTTTGGCCAGGTGCAGAGCACCAGGCCGCCTTCCGCCCCGCAAGCGTAGGCAGGCCGCTGGGGATTGGCGAAATCCGACAAGTCGAGCTTGAGGTTATACTTATGGACGGCTTGCAAGTGACTGGCCACCTTGGGTGCCGCCAGCACCTGCCCTACGCCGCATACCAGCGCCAACCACGAGCCCAACACGCCGTCGGAAAGGCAGCCGGTGCCATATTGATAGTTCGGCCCCTCTTTCTCAAAGACCGCCCGGGCTTCCGGCGAAAAGTTCCCCGTCAGGTTCTTGTTCTCCAGCGGGTTGCCGGCTTTTAAGTTCGTCCAGTCAATGCGCTGAATGAAATACTCACCGTCGAATAACTCGGACTCCGTCCGGCGAATACCGGCCGCCAGCAATTGGGCATAGAGTGGCACCTCGTCGCCCAACGCTTTGCCCATCAACACCGCGGCTTGCAGTGCCCCCAGATAGAAACTGGTGCACATGCCGTCCGGCCCCCAAAACTCAATGTCGTAGGTGTTGTGGTGTGGCTCTTCGATCACTCCTTTATGCCCCGGATCCCAGGTCTTAATGCAAAACTCCAGGCTGCGTT
>JALHHX010000447.1 GCA_022837245.1 Lentisphaerota bacterium | reverse complement strand
ACCATCCTGCTGACCAGCCATTACATGGATGACATTCAGGAGCTTTGCGAGCGGGTGATTATCATTGATCACGGCACGATTTTCTTCGATGGCCAGCTCGGCGACGTGGTGGACCGCTTCGCCGATTCCAAGCTGATCACTATTCAATGCCAGGGGGGCAGCCAATGTGCAGGCGAGCAACTGCGCCCCTACGGCGAAATTGTGGCCCATGCGCCGGGCAGCTTCCAGCTCAAGGTCAAGCGCGATCGCGTAATCGCGGTTTGCAAAGCCCTGCTTGACGAACTGCCGATCAGCGACATTGATATTCAGGAAGAGCCCATCGAGGATGTCATCCGACGTATTTTCGCGCGCTGAGCGCTTGCGCGGGGCGAAAGCGTCTCGGCGTCGGGGCGGCGGCCTCCCGGCATCCCGGCGGCGCGGGGGGATTTGCCGGCCCCGCGGTTCCGTCTGGCCAGACGCCGGAACTCTGGCAAACTGGGGGGGCTATGAAATCGCTCACCGAGCATCTGTGGTTCGAGACTCCGAACCGGCGCGACTACCTTAACATTACCAACACCGTCGAAGCACTGGTCCGTCGCAGCGGTGTGAAAGAGGGTTTATGCCTCGTCAACGCCATGCACATTACCGCCAGCGTTTATATCAACGACGCCGAAGACGGCCTGCTGCATGACTACGACGTGTGGCTCGAAAAGCTGGCACCGCACGCGCCCACCTCCCAATACCACCACAACCGCACCGGCGAGGACAATGCCGATGCCCACATGAAACGCCAGATTATGGGGCGCGAAGTTGTGGTGGCAATCACCAAAGGCAAGCTCGACCTCGGCCCGTGGGAGCAAATCTTCTACGGCGAGTTCGATGGCGGCCGCCAAAAACGTGTGCTCGTAAAGATCATCGGCGAATAAACCCCGCGCGTGCGGCCTGCGCCGTGCTTGCCAACGCCTTCCGCTTTGCGCTCGCGGCAGCCGGGAGCAAGTGGCAGGGGCAACCGGCATGGGGGCGGGCCAGGTACGCCGTGGGTTGGCGGCTTTTCGTGG
>JALHHX010000446.1 GCA_022837245.1 Lentisphaerota bacterium | reverse complement strand
GGCCTGCTGGGCATGCGCCCCGATAACTTCTACGCCGCCTCCAGCGAGATAGCTCTGGTCAACGATGACCTGCCGGACATGGTCAAGCGCTACCCCCGATTGACCCTGCCCATCGCCTTGATCTATGGCGCGCGGGACAAGGTCCTGGACTTTCGCACACACGGCCAGGCCCTGGCGGACAAGGTGCCGGGGCTGAAGCTGCAGGTGGTGGAAGGGCGCGGTCACATGCTGCCGATTACTGCGACGGCACGGGTGACCGAGGCGGTCCTGCACTTGGCAAAACGCGTGCGGACACCCCAAGCCGCCGCGGTTTTGCACCCGTCCGCTGCCGTGGAGAGCAAATAGTCGTGGCGTTCATTGCCGGTTCGGAGCGGCGAAATGCCTGCCCTAGAGACCTGACCGAAAAGTGGGAAAACAGACTGCCGAGTCACGTTGAAAAGGCGCCGAAAAAGTAGTTGACGACCTAACGGTTCCGCGATATTTATTTAAAAAAATATTTCAATGTTTGTTTTGAAATGATTTTTGAAATGCCTAAGAGCGAATAAAAATGAAAAAAACGTCTTTTATCGCATGGTTGGATTCTCGGAGCGTGCGGTGCTCCCTGAACCTGTTTTCCGCCTTCCTGCCCACCCGCCTCGCTTGGAGGCTGGCATGAATCAGACCCTGGCAGCCCCCCGTGTCTGGACCGACGGCAAGCGCCACCTGTGGTGGCTGGGCATCCTGCCGTTGGAAGAAAATTTCAGGGCATGGATGAAAGAGTTTGCGAAAACGTATCCGGCGCCGGGCAGGCGCAAACATGAAGGAAAGCAATTCGTCTGGCTGGACCTTTACAACAATCACATTAACGAAATCAAACTGAAAGCGAGGTGAGGTGATTTGATGATTTACTATCGGAAAAGCGCAAGAAAGAGATGGAAGGGCGCAAACAGCGAAGCTTTGCCCTATTCCGGGGCATCCTTCTTTTTTTCTTCGGTAAGCACTTTGGCGAAGGCTTCGAATCGCGCCGCGGTTTCGGCGGCGGTTTCATTCGGAGCGCC
>JALHHX010000445.1 GCA_022837245.1 Lentisphaerota bacterium | reverse complement strand
ATGTTCAGCTGCTGGAAGTTTCCAATGGCTATCCTGCGTCCGATATCGTCGAGGGTAAGCATCTTCTGCGTACGGAGCGACTGTTCGCGTTGCAGCTGTTCACGGCGTGCCGCAATGTTGCGGGCCTCCTGGTCGCTATCCATCACGTTGAAGGTGTCGCCGGCCTGTGGTGCACCGTTCAATCCAAGCACAAGCGCCGGTTCAGACGGTCCTGCTTCGGTGATTTTCTGATTGCGTTCGTTGAACATCGCCTTCACACGACCGTAGTAGGCGCCTGCGATCACGATGTCACCCTGGTGCAGGGTGCCGTTCTCCACCAGTACGGTGGAAACATAACCACGCCCTTTGTCGAGTTCCGATTCGATGATGGATCCGGAGGCACGTCGGTTGGGATTGGCTTTCAGCTCCAGCAGATCGGCCTCCAGCAACACCTTCTCCAGCAGCTCACGGATACCGATGCCGTTTTTGGCAGAGATGTCCTGCGACTGGTATTTGCCTCCCCAGTCCTCCACGAGGTAATTCATTTCGGCCAGACGTTCCTTGATTTTTTCAGGATTGGCGCCGGGCTTATCAATCTTATTGATGGCGAAGACGATGGGTACGCCGGCCGCACCGGCGTGGTTGATTGCTTCCACCGTCTGCGGCATCACATTGTCGTCGGCAGCCACGATAATGATGGCCACGTCAGTCACTTTCGCTCCACGGGCACGCATGGCGGTAAATGCCTCGTGACCGGGGGTGTCGAGGAAGGTGATTTTGCGACCGTCCTCCAACTGTACGTTGTAGGCTCCGATATGCTGGGTGATGCCTCCTGCTTCGCCGGCGATCACATTGGTACTGCGGATACTGTCCAGCAGGGAGGTTTTCCCATGGTCCACGTGACCCATCACCGTTACAATAGGGGGGCGTGATACCAGATCTTCCGGTGCATCCTCCTCCTCGGCAATGGCTTCGATCACGTCGGCACTCACGAACTGTGTCTTGAAACCATACTCTTCGGCCACGATGTTGATTGTTTCCGCATCGAGACGCTGGTT
>JALHHX010000122.1 GCA_022837245.1 Lentisphaerota bacterium | reverse complement strand
CGCATAGAACGGACATTGGACCAGCCGGCCGGTTCTGCGCAAATGTGCTTCGATTTTGACGGGGAGAGGCGAACGCAGGAAAATCCGGGGAAAGTCCACATATTTTTTCTCTCCTTGCGCTAAGTCAAGGCACTGTGCTAAAATCCAACGCACGTTTAATAAACACCTCGGGGCAACACTATGCCTATAAACAATTTAACGGATAACGGTAAAAAGAACGGTAAAAAACGCGAAGTCTGGAAGTTCCACCGCATTGGCGATGTCGATCAAGTCATGCTGCGCGACGCAGACGACTTGCGCAGACTCCCCGAGCTGGATCTGAAGCTATGGATGGCTCTCTCAATGCCCACCCGAGGGTTGCGGTTCGACCCGAAAACCTCCGCGCTGATAGATACCGACAATGACGGCCGGATCCACCCGGAGGAAATCCTCGCGGCAGTCAAATGGGCATGTGACGCCGTCCACGACCCCGCTATTCTCCTGAAAGGCCAAGAAGAGGTGCCGATTTCAGCCATTCGCGACAGCGAACTGGCCGCCAGCGCCCGTCAAGTCCTGGCAAACCTCGGCAAAGCAAACGCTGAAGCCATTTCGCTTGCCGATGTAACGGATCTGACAAAGATTTTCTCACAGACGCTATTCAATGGCGACGGTGTCGTCCCGCCGGAAGCCGCCGAGGAGGACAAAGACACCGAGGCGTTCATACGCGAGGTTGTGGCCGCGCTGGGTGGCAAGCAGGACCGCTGCGGCAAGCAGGGTGTGGACACCGAACAGCTCGCGAAGTTCTATGCAGACGCGGCCGCCATTGTGGAATGGAGAGACAAGGCCTCCGATCCGGCCATATGCCCGCTTGATCCAGACGCCTCTGCCAAGGCCCTTGCGGCGACACAGGCCGTGCGCGCGAAGATTGATGACTTCTACGCGCGTTGCCGGCTGGCGTCGTTCGACGAGCGCAGCATACCCATCCTTAACCGCGACGCAGAGGATTACCGTCCGCTGGCATCAAGCGACATGCAGGTGTCTGCTGCGGAAATCGCCTCTTTCCCGCTCGCGCAAATAGCGCCCGACAGCCCACTGAATCTGACTAAGGGCATAAACCCCTTTTGGCATCAGGCAATAGCCGCGTTCGTGACGGACGCTGTTGAGCCCCTCAACGGCGCGGGTACAACCAGCCTCACGGAAGAAGCGTGGTTGTCGCTGCAGGCCAAACTCGCCGCCTACGAAAAACACGCCGCGGCGAAACCCGACTCGCCGGTGGCGGATTTGGGCACCGACAGGCTCCGCGCCATTCTGGCAGGCGACCTGCGGAAGCGCACCGAGCGCCTGATCGAACGCGATCTGGCGCTCAAAACCGAAAGCGAACGCATAGCTGCCGTTGAGAAACTAGTCCGCTTCTGCCGCGATATGCAGGAACTGCTCACGAACTATGTGAACTTCACGGATTTCTATGGCCGGACTGGTGCCGTCTTCCAGATCGGGACGCTGTTCATCGATGGGCGCGCCTGCGATCTTTGCGTCGAAGTCGCCGACGAAGCCAAGCAAACCGCCCTCGCGGGCCTGTCCGGCTTCTTCCTGGCGTATTGCGACATCATGCGTCCAGACACCCCAAAGCGGAAAATCGTCGCCGCCGTCACGAACGGCGACAGCGACAACCTGATGGTGGGGCGAAACGGCATCTTTCACGATCGTGATGGCTCCGTATGGGATGCCACCGTAACCCGCATCGTCTCCGCCCCCATAAGCGTGCGCGAGGCCTTCTGGGCCCCCTACAAAAAGTTCGTGCGGATGATCGAAGACCAGATTGCCAAGCGGGCTCAGACGGCTGATAACGCCTCTACAAGCAAGCTTTCAAATTTCTTGGATACGGCGTTTACCACGCCGGCGCCCGCCCCAGAGGGCACCGCACCCGCGCCTGCGCCCGCCAAGAAACTCGATCTCGGAACCATTGCCCTTATCGGCACCGCCATCGGCGGAATCAGCGCCCTTGTTGGCGGTCTGTTCAAGGCTCTCTTCGACCTCGGGATATGGCTTCCCCTAGGGTTGCTCGGCATCATTCTGCTTATCTCCGGGCCGTCGGTGGTTCTCGCCTCCCTGAAGTTGCGCCGGCGCAATCTCGCTCCGCTGCTCGACGCCAACGGATGGGCGATAAACACCCGGGCACGCGTCAACATACCTTTCGGCGCGACCCTCACAACGCTTGCCAAGCTGCCTCCAGGCACGGTTCCTTCGTTACAGGATCCGTTTAAACAGAAAAAAAGCCCTTGGAAACGCTGGGCCTTTCTGATCCTGTTGGTCTTGGCGGCGATCATGTGGTGGCGTGGTCGGTTTGACAACTACCTGCCAGAACGCTTCCAACGTTTTCCAGCTCCTCCAGCCACGGAGTTCGTTGAGCCTCCAGCTGACGGAGTGACGCCTCCAATGGAAGTGCCGTCAGACGCCGCCCCATCAGCATAACGGGTGCGCGCTAATGCACGTGGCGGTACGCCGTTCCGCCCTGTTGTCGATATCAGACTCGTCTCAGAATCAGTTCGGTTTTGATGTTTGGCGTCTCCAGGTTCCACGAAGACGCCAACTCTGTTGACTCGAACTCCACGTCAAGGCGCTTCCCCGATAGACTTTTTGACCACGGCCATAGGCGTATGTTTGCGAAGTTTAGAAACGCTTTCGACACGTAAGGGAAAAGCTCTGCCTTTAGCGGCGACAAAGACTCGCCGTCAAGAGAGATCGCAATCTCATCCTTTCCGCGTATAAGGCGCACCTCGTTTGCGTTCCGCGCAGTTGCTTGATACAAGATCGTTGCCGCGAATTTGACATTAGGTGGCGCTGGATCGTTCCGTATCAGCATGTTGATCCTCCTGAGAACAGAGACCGGGGTCTCGAAAAATTATAGATCGGATGCTAGGGTTATTTGAGTAGTTTGTCTAGATTTGTGTCGGGACCGAAGACTACTAGCTGGTCATTTTCTTTCAGACGTTCCGTGCCGTTTGTTATTATGGTTTCACGCGGGCCTCTGCCATCGGCGGACGCCCGTCGGATGGCCAGCACGGTGACGCCGTGGGTCTGACGCACGTTGCCTTCGATGAGTGTCTTGCCCTCGAGAGATTTCGGCAGGGCGATTTCAGCGACGCTGTAGCCATCTGCAATCTCAAGAAGGTCAAGCGGCGCGCGGGACACGAGCGATTTCGCGAGCCGGTACGCACGGTCGCGATCCGGGTAGATCACGAGATCCGCCCCGATCCGCTCCAGCACGCGTCCATGCAGGTCTGAGGCGGCTTTTGCGATGACGCGTGGGATTTTGAGGTCTTTGCAGTTGATTGTGGCGAGGGTGCTAGCTTCGAGCGACGACGCTATTGCGATGACCGCCACATCGCAGTCGGCGAAGCCGGACTCACGTAGCGTCTCCGGCGAGGTGCCGTCGCCCTGTATGGCACGTATGGGCGAATCTGAAAGTTCCTGGATAATGTTCCAGTTCTTGTCCAGCAGCGTGACATCGAGGTCGTTTGCCGCAAGACTTTCCGCGAGCGTCAGTCCGAAACGTCCGGCTCCGATGATTCCTATTTTTTGGTTTTTCATGGCATTATCCTATGATTACATTTTCTTCGGGGAAGCGTCTTGTCGACGGCGTGGATTTCGCTGCCATCGCCATGGCTAGCGTCACTGGGCCGATGCGCCCGATGTACATGCAGATTATGACGCAGATCTTGCCGGGATCTGTCAGGTTTTGCGTGGCGCCAAGCGACAGCCCCGCAGTAGTGAATGCTGAAATGATCTCGAAGCCCACATCGCGGAAAGACTTCCCGGTGGTCTCTTCGGCGAGCATTGCGATGAACGTCGCCACAGCTATGACGACGAGGCTTATGACCGTTACAGTTACTGCGTTTTTGACGACGCGTCCCGGAATGGATCGATTGCGGATTTCAGTGTGTTCCCGGTTTTTGAGGATGCTGCGCATGAGTCCGAAGAGAATGGCTGCGGAAGTGACTTTTATGCCGCCGCCCGTCGAACCCGGCGCCGCGCCTATGAACATTATGACCATGGTCAGGAGGATCGAGGAATTGTGCATAGCTCCTGTATCCACTGAAGCCAGCCCTGCAGTCCTTGCGGACGTCATTTGGAACAGCGCACCGGTGATTTTGTCGCCGACGTCGAAACCTTTGAGCGTGCCATTCCATTCCAGCAGCAGGTATAGTGCACCCCCCGCAAGTATTATGAACGCAGTGGTTTTGACAACGATATAGGAGTGGAGCGATAGGCGGCCGCGCTGCCGAGGATTGCGTCGCCAAGGGCGTAGCGATAGCAGGTTGGCGTGGACGATGAACCCGATGCCGCCCACGGCCACAAGGGCTATCGTTGTCAGCATGATTACTTTGTCTTTTGCGAAACCGCATAGGCTGTCGGGAAAGAGACTGAGGCCGGAGTTGCAGAATGCCATTATAGACATGAAGGCACCGTGCCCTAGCGCCCTTATTGGCTCGAAGTCGTGCTTTGATTGCAGACGCCATGCGAAAATGGCGGCACCGAAAAGTTCCCATGAAAACGTGAAGAAGAGGGTTTGGCGAATCGTGTGCGCCACTCCTCCCGCGACGTCTTCACCAAGCGTGTTCATGATCACGCGCTCTTCATTCACGGAGATGCGGCGGCCCATCGCCATGAAGAAAAAGGTGCCTGCCGTCATTATCCCGATGCCGCCGAGCTGTGAGAGCACCGCAATAATAATAAGTCCGAACGTTGAGAATGTGGTGCCGATGCCGACGGAATCGAGACCCGTGACGCATGTGGCGCTGGTCGCCGTGAAAAGCGCGTCGATGCCAAAATTCCAGTCGCCACCGGCATTCGAAACAGGAAGGGAAAGCAGCGGCGTGCCTATGGCTATAGCGACTGCGAACGCCACCACCACAAGGCGGTACGTGGAAACGCCGGGGTCTTTCTTGTGGGTTTTCAGCTTCATTGTCGTGATGGATTGCGGATTTGGTAACGCAGGCAGTTTTTGCCGAGAACTTTTTCAGCCGCCGCCGCGAAATGGGCGTCGGGAAGCACGCTCAAATCCTGAGAGGCGGCCAATGTTACATCTGTCTTCGGATCGAGCTGGAGAGTAATATTAACCTGGACGAGCCCGGGGTTCTTTGTCAGCACCTCATGTAATTCCTTGAGCTTTTGGGCAGAGATGTCCGCAGTCTTGATTGTCAGCGTCACGCCTCGCGCCATCTTCTCCGGAACCATCTCTATAGGAATGCATTCTGTCAGCGTTATTGAAGCTTCGTTGCCGCGGAAGCTGGCGCCGATTTCCGCTCCGAAAAACATGGATCGTCCTTTTTGTAGGGGAGGTTGTGGATCGAGCCCGTTGCCGCTGAGGCTAGCCAGCGTTTTTGCAAAAACCGGGATGTCCATTTTGCATTCGGCGTCTTCGACAGTCAACACGCACCACTTGTTGCCGTCTTTGGTAAGCTTGTTGGCGACGTCAGAAATGAATGCGCAGAACTGCGCCTGCCGACGGGTGTCCTTCCTGCGTCTACGCATGCCGGGGTCATCGCCCGTCATTGGGTTCTCATTGAGCTGCTGTCCCAGATCCCTGAGCATTGCGTCGATTTGTGAAACGGATTGGAAGCTCGACGCTATGGCGGAGTATTTTGCAATTGGATGGCCTGATAGGTAGAACCCAAGCAGGTCTTTCTCGTAGGAGAGCATCTCCATGCGCGACATCTGCGGAACGGATTTGTTGAGTTGCTCGGCCTCAGCGTCCGAAGGCTCATCCTCGCTCCACATGTCGAACATCGAGACTTGCCCCATCTCCTTGTCCTTGCGCGCGGCGGAGGCGGCCGTCATCGCCTTCGGAAGCGCCTCGAACAGAGCCGCGCGGTGGCAACCAAGACACTCGAGCGCACCGCAGAGGATGAGCGATTCGATCGCCTTTTTGTTGACGGCGCTGTCCTGCCGCTCAAGAAAGTCTGAGAATGTCTTGTAAGGCCCGTTTTTTTTGCGCTCGTTAACTATTGACTCCGCCGCACCTACTCCCACGCCCTTTACGCCGGCAAGACCGTACCTGATGCCGCTCCCGCCATCGGGAAGCTTCTCAGGCAGGAATGTGGCACCAGATTCGTTGATTGATGGAGCGAGCATTTCGTAGCCCATCGAAATAGCTTCGTTGATGAATGCGGCGAGTTTCTCAGGCCTGCCGATTTCCGATGAGATCTGGGCGCCCATGTATTCCGGCGCGTAATGCGCCTTGAGGTAGCCCGTCTGGTAGGCTATATATGCATAGCAAACGGAGTGCGACTTGTTGAATGCGTACTGCGCGAAAGCCTCCCAGCTCCGCCAGATTTTGCCGATAACGTCCATGGCTGCTTTTTTGTCGCCTTTCAGTGGTGACATGAACGCGGGGTTTGAGAGGCAGCCTCCCTCGAACGAGGACTTGAGCTCGGCCATGATCTTAGCTTTTTTCTTGCCCATCGCCTTGCGGAGCGTGTCGGATTGGCCGCGCGTGAAATTGGCAAGCGCCCTCGACATGAGCATCACCTGCTCTTGGTACACTGTCACGCCGTATGTGTTCTTCAAGTACGGTTCCATGAGCGGATGCTCGTAGGTGATTTTTTCGCGCCCTTGCTTGCCGTTGATGAAGCGCTCGATGTGCATCATCGGACCGGGACGGTAGAGTGCGTTCATGGCCACTAGGTCGTCGAGCCCGCTCGGGTTGAGCGCGCGCAAGTGCTTCTTCATCCCTTCTGACTCGAACTGGAAAAGTCCGGTTGTCTCACCGCGCTGGAATAACTCCATCGTCTCTTTG
>JALHHX010000121.1 GCA_022837245.1 Lentisphaerota bacterium | reverse complement strand
GTCGTGGTTTTCGTGAACCGCTGCGCCAAGGTCGTCAAGGGCGGCCGCCGCTTCAGTTTCAGCGCAGTGATGGTCGTCGGAGACCGCAACGGACGCGTCGGCGTCGGTTTCGGCAAGGCCAACGAGGTCAGCGAAGCGATCCGTAAGGGCACTGACGCGGCAAAACGCGCCGTTGTCAATGTCACCATGAAGGATAAGACGATCCCGCACGATGTCATCGGGCAGTGGGACGGCGGCCGCGTGCTGCTCAAGCCCGCCAGCGAAGGCACGGGCGTTATCGCCGGCGGCGGAATGCGCGCCGTCCTTGAAATGGCCGGTTATCAGGACATCCTCGGCAAGAGCCAAGGTTCCAAGAACCGCCTCAATGTAGTCATGGCAACGCTTGACGCCCTTTCGCAGCTCCGCACTGGGGATGCCATCCGTGCCGAACGCGCCGCCAACTCATAAGGAAAAGACCAAAAAAATGGATTTGTCAACACTCTATTCAACACCTGGCTCGAACAAACGCGCCAAACGCCTAGGCCGCGGTGATTCCTCCGGAAAAGGTGGAACCTCTGGCAAAGGCACCAAAGGCCAGATGGCACGCAAGGGCCATAAACGGAAGGTCAACTTCGAAGGCGGCCAGATGCCACTCATCCGTCGTCTTCCGAAACGCGGGTTCAAAAACCCGGCACGAATCGAATTCTCGCCTGTTAACCTCGCCGATCTGAACGGTTTTGAGGACGGGTGCGAGGTGGACGCCGCCGCACTGATCACCCTCGGCATCGTCAAGAAAACCGCCAAAGGCGGTATCAAGATTCTCGCCAAGGGCGACCTGACTGCCAAGAACCTCAAGGTCAAGGCCAATGCGTTCAGCGACGCTGCCAAAGCCAAAATCGAGGAGCTCGGCGGAACCTGCGAAGTAGTAGCTTGATTTCCCGCCGGCGTTCCCCACGCAGGAAGGCGAACGCCGGCATTCCCCTCTTTTTAACCGAATTCGGAAACAATAGCCATGTCCGCCTTTAGCAACATCTGGAAAATCAAGGAACTCAGGGAACGCATCCTCTTCACCCTGGGCCTGGTCTTTATTTGCCGCATGCTGGCAATCGTTCCGACACCAGGCGTTGACGCCTCGGAATTGGCCAAGGCCATTCAAAGCGCGCAGCAGACCGCATCGGGCGGACTCATGGGCACGTTCGACTTGTTCACGGGCGGCGCTCTCTCCCGCATTTCCGTGGGCACGCTCGGTATATGGCCATACATCACAGCGTCGATTATAATTCAACTCATGACGGCCATCATCCCCGCTCTCGAACGCATGGCGCGCGAAGGCGAATCAGGCCGCCAGAAGCTGAACCAGACCACGCGCTACCTCACGCTCGTGATATGCGCGTTCCAGTCGCTAGGCATTGTCGCGCTTCTGAACAACCCCGCAGTCATAGGTTTGGGCAGCGCCAGGCTCGTGCAGATGCCCGGCGTGGCCTTCACCGTGATGACGATCGTCTGTATCTCCGCCGGCACGATGCTCACGATGTGGCTCGGCGAGCAGATCACCGAGCGCGGCATCGGCAACGGCACTTCGATCATCATCATGGTGAACATCTGCGCGCGCCTGCCGCAGTCGCTTTTCGAAACCATAATCCGCTTCATCCCCACAGAAGGGCAGGCGGCGCAGTTCAACTTCTTTCACCTCGTGCTGTTGCTCACGCTTGCGTTCTGTGTCTTTGCCGGCACCATCGCACTGACACAGGGAATGCGCCGCATACCAATTCACACCGCACGACGCTCCGTTGGCAGCCGCGCAGTTGGCGGCCAGAGCACATACATGCCTTTGCGAGTCAACTTCTCGGGCGTCATGCCGATTATCTTTGCTGGGCCGATTTTGCAGGCGTGCGGATGGGTGCTCGGGCGTATACCAAACAACCACCCGAACCGGTTCGTGGAACTCATCGGAGATTTTGGCCGGGCTCTCCAGACGGGCGTTTCGAACTCGTATCTGATCTTCTACGCAATCCTGATCGTGTTCTTCTCGTTCTTCTGGGTCGCCACACAGTTCCATGCGGTGCGCATAGCCGATGAACTAAAGAGCGGCAACTCGTACGTCCCCGGCATCCGCCCCGGAATGCCCACCGCCGAGTTCCTGGATTTGACCATGACCCGCGTCACATTCATCGGCGCAATCGGGCTCGTAATCATTGCCGTCACACCGACGCTGCTCTACCGGGAGTTTGAAATTCCATACGGCCTGGCAAGCTTCTTCGGCGGTACTTCGTTGCTGATTATCGTGGGCGTGGCGCTCGATACGCTCCGCCAAGTCGAATCGTATCTCGTCATGCGCAACTACGACGGCTTCCTCAAGCACGGACGCCTCCGCGGCCGCAGATAACCAAGATCAGAGATGCAATTCCAAACGCCTCCACAATTCCACGCGGGGCGTTTTTGTTTGTAGTAGTAAGTCGGTCCCACAATCTCGGCCGCGCCAAGCGCGTCGCTTTAGCTTTGCGCTCTTTTGGTCGCGTGATACATAACTCTAGCAATGAGTTTGGTGTTCTTGGCGAATATTGCGGAGCAGAGGTTCCTTTTGGGATCATTGTAATTTGGAATAAACTTTCGGGATTACAATAATCTGGCGTGGCAGGGTGGCCGCCATGCCACGGTAATCCTGAATGATAATGCGATATTGCAATCCTGGGTCGCGTGGTGGCAGAGTCTCCACCCCGCCACGACCGTAGTCCCGCGTTTGAAACCACAATGAGCGGGGAACATATTTCAATTGCAAACTTGCCCGGCAGGATTGTTTTATCGCATAAAGGCCTGGTTAAATGCGTTTATGCAAACAATCGCGCTGTAATGAGGCCAGGGCTTCATGGTGTCCGGTTAAATCCGGATTCACAAGAAGCCCGTAACACCAAGACCGACACATCGGCGAAGGACACAGGCGAAGAGCCTTAAATATGCGCTGCAAAAACATATAGTCTGCGTAAGTCCTATATCTCCTGACGCCATGCCTCAATCAGCACGGGCTCATCGGCGTATTTTTGTTCTCCGGCAAGGGTGATACGCAGTCTGCAAGAGGAAGAGCAGAAGATAGCGCCGCCATGATTCCGCTCCTCTCCCTCTTGATAAACATAGCCACCAACCATGTGGCTGGACGATCTACTTCGCCAATGTATATGCCACTTTGTACTGGCCGGACTTCAACGTGAAGCCTGAAGGGTTCACGTCTTTGCCGCCCACTTTCAGCTTCTTCGGCGCGCCGGGCAGAGTGACCTTCGCCTCTGCGTTGAATGGGATGGTGAAGTTGAATTCCACGCGGTTCTTCACGAGCTTCCAGCTAATTTCGTAAGTGCCTGCCGGTGAGTCGTACTTCATTTCAACGTTTTTAAACGAGCGCGGGAAGTCCGGCTTGATCTCGACCTTTCGGAAGCCCGGTGCGTCCTCGCGAGGCCGCAGGCCGCAGAGGTTGCGGTACATCCACTCGACGATGGAACCGTACGCGTAGTGGTTCATGCTGTTCATCCCGGTTCCGCTGATTGTGCCGTCTGCGAGGACGGAGTTCCATCGCTCCCAGATGGTTGTGGCACCCAGGTTGACTTCGTTCAGCCAGCTTGGGAACTTTTCACGCAGCAGAAGTTCGTACGCGAGATCGGAGTGGCCGTTCTCTGACAGAGCGCGGCACAGAACCGGCGTGCCGACGAATCCCGTGGCAAGCGCCATGTCGTTGTCCTTGATTTTCCGCACGAGCGTGTCAACGATCCGTTTGCGGAAATTCTTCGGCACCATGTCCATGTGCAGCGCAAGAGCGTGGGCTGTCTGTGTGTCGATGGCGCACCTCCCATTAGGTGTGAAGTATTCGTTGAGGAACGCCTCTTTGATCTCGCCAAGCAATTTGGCGTAGTAAGCGGCATCCGTTTTTTCTCCAAGCGCCTCGGCGGCCTTGAGGGTCAGTCCGACGGAGTGGGCGTAATACACGCTCGCGACGTAGAATTTGTCCGTGCCGCCATGTGCGCTGTCCGGATTCTTGTAGTTGTCAAGAGCCAGCCAGTCCGCGAAATGCGAGCCAGTAAGCCAAAGCCTGCGGCCGCCGTTTTCATCGTCCTGCCGCTTGATGTAGCGCACCCATTCTTTCATTACCGGGTATTGCTTCCTGAGTAGTTCCTTGTCCGATGAATATGTGTAGACTGTCCATGGCAGTACGGTGGCCACGTCTCCCCATGCGCACGAGCTGTGGCCTTTTAGATTTCTCAGCCAGTCCATCATCGCCGGGACTGTGTATGGAACGCCGCCGTCATACAGCTTCTGCTCCAACATCATGTCGTTGAGGTATTTGGTGTAGAACGCGGTGCAGTCCATGTTGAAGCATGCCGTGCCCGAGAAAACCTGGGCGTCGCCAGTCCATCCGAGGCGCTCGTCGCGCTGCGGGCAATCGGTCGGGACGTCCAGGAAGTTGCCCTTCTGACCCCATAGCGCATTTGAGAAGAGCTTGTTGACCTTGCTGTGTGACGTCTTGATGTATCCGGTGCGGTCAAGCTCTGTATGTATTACCACAGCTTTGAAATCGGCAGGATCGACATCCGCGGGGAAGTCGTTCAGGCGCATGTACCTGAATCCGTAGAAGGTGAAGTGCGGACGCACGACCACGCCTTCACCATTGGAGGTGTACGTGTATTGCGCCTCAGCCTTGCGGAGGTTCTCACGGTAGAAGTTGCCCTGCTGCATAAGCTCGCCAACTTGTATGCTCCATGTCTTGCCGGCGGGGGCGCGGTTTGTGATTTCGAACCAGCCGGTCATGTTCTGCTTGAAGTCCAGAACCGTCTCGCCTGCCGGGGTGTGGATTATTTCGGGTTTGAGCACTTCCTGCCTGAGAATCCGCGGAGAAAATCTGTCGTGCAAGGGTCCGGCGGTGCCTTTGAGTGGCTTGAAGACGACCGCTCTCTCCCATTTACCCGCGGCGCATTCTGGCGTTGACCACCCGGGGATTTCCAGCCTTGCATCGTAATCCTCGCCGTAGTAGATGCCGCTTTTGACGACAGGTGACTGGCCGCACACCCACGTATCATCGGTGGATGCTACAAGCTTGTCGGAGTTTCCGGCCTTCACTCGCACTTCGCAAATCGCCGCCGTTGTTTCGCCATATTTGCCGGCTTGCGCCCACCCGAGTTGCGAGTTGTACCACCCGGGGCCGACGTGGAACCCGATCGTGTTCTCGCCTTTATGGAGCAGCTTCGTTATATCGAACGTTTGTGCCTGCATCTGCAGCGTGTATGTGTGGAAACCAGGCAAGAGAACCTCTTCGGTGGCCGCCTTGCCGTTGACCTCGAGCTCGTAAATGCCGAGCGCTGAGCAATAGGCGCGAGCCTCGGAAAAATCATCGAGGGTGAAAGTTTTCTTGAGTAGGAAATGCTTGTTCTCCGTGTTTGAAGGGGAGGTGACCCACTTCGCCTTCCAGCGTTCGTCAAGCTTGCCTGTTTCAAAGAATGCCTTGGCTGTGGCGGTCTCTCCGTTGTCGGCAACAACCGTTACGCGCCAGAAATAGCGTGTTCGCTTCGCTGGTTTGAAATCCGGTGAATAAGCCAGCGAATCGGTGCCGGCTTTTGCCCCGCTGTCGAACACCACGTTCTTGAATCCGGCGTCGGAGGCTATTTCGACGCGCGCCGATTTTTGTTTTGTCGCCTTATCTGAATCAACGACCCATGAGAGGGTTAGCGGCTCTATGGAATTGCCGACGGGATTAGTCAGGTGGTTTGTTTTTAGTTTGCGGATTTTCATATTTGTTTAGTCTTCGGTTCGTTCGTCTGGGTTTGAGCATGAGCCGCCGCATGGCGGAATGGAGTTGAGCGCTTCCATGTCTGAGGCGGAAATATTGAAATCAAAGAGGGCTGCGTTTTCTGCCATGCGCTCCGGCTTCTGCGAGCGAGGAAGAGGGATTACTCCGTTTTGCAGTATCCAGCGCAGGCTGATCTGCGCGGGAGTCCTCCCCAGTTTCCCGGCAATGGAAACGAGGGTCGGGTTGCCCAGCACAAGGCCGCGTGCGATCGGACTCCATGCTTGCGGGCGTATGCCGCGCGAGATGCAGAAATCCACCGTCTTCTTCTGCGGGAACCCGGGGTGTATTTCCAGCTGGTTCACCATGGGGGCGATTTCTGCTTCGTCCATCAAAGCCTGCAAATGGTGCGGCAGGAAGTTGCTCACCCCGATGGCCCGGATGCGGCCTTCCTTGTACAGCGTCTCCAGCGCGTGCCATTTCTCCATGTTGACGGCGCGCCAGTTGCCCCCATCCGTTTTTTCAACTGCTGGCCAATGCAGAAGGTAGAGATCCAGGTAATCCAACTTGAGCTTCGCAATTGATTCCTCGAACGCAGCCATCACGGCGGAGCGCGTCTTGTTCGTGTTCCAGAGTTTCGAGGTTACGAAAATTTGCTCGCGCGGCACGTCGCTGCTGCGGACGGCGACGCCGACAGACTCTTCGTTTTTGTAAACTGTGGCGGTGTCAAAATGACGGTATCCCAAACGAATCGCCTCGGACACGGCGTTGACGGTGTCTAAGCCCGCTGGTATTCGCCAAGTTCCGAAACCAATGCATGGGATCCCTACTCCATTTGCGAGTATGAACGGGTCTTTATGCGACTCAAATCGTTTTTCAGGCTCTTTCATCCTTTGATCCTCAGCTTTCACTACGAACTCCCGGAATTGTACCACACTCAGTCTGCATAGGCAAGAATGCGCCCAATGGCCCCAGGGATTCCAAATCATCTCTCCTCGCGCGTACCTCCCACATCCATTGAGTTTGCTTCGGCCCATGAGTAGTGGCACAACCGCCTCCAAAGCAGGC
>JALHHX010000444.1 GCA_022837245.1 Lentisphaerota bacterium | reverse complement strand
CAGGGAACCATGACGGTGCTTTGCTCCACCACTAACACCCTGGCTAGTGCCACCAATACCCCCGCCGTGCCCAATGTTAATTATTTGCCGGTAACCAACGTGCTTTTGACCTGGGCCAACGGCGACAGTGCCCCCAAGTCATTTACGGTCCCGGTGCTGCACGACAACCAAATTACCTCGAACCTCACCGTGGGGCTCACGCTCTCCACGCCAGTTTTGAATGGCATGACCAATTACACCGCTTTGGGCCCGGTCAGCAATGCCGTTTTATCCATTCTGAATGTGGACAGCCTTGGATCGCTATCTTTTAGCAGCCCACATTACTCCCAGAACGAGAACGGGGGCTTCGCCATTATTCCCGTCGTGCGCCAGGGGGGCAGCGTTGGTACTGTTATTGCCACGTTTAACGCCTCGACTGGCATCAATGCTACCCCGGGCATAGATTTCCTCCCGACCAACGGGACGCTTGCCTTTGGCCCGGGAGAACTCAGCAAGGTGTTTACGGTTCAACTGCTTGATAACGCCATTGTCGATGCCCCGGATCGCGCTGTTTTGCTGCAGTTGACCAATCCAGTGCCGCCGGGAATCCTGAGTTCTCCCGCAACCGTCTCGCTCTCTCTCATTGATGATGAGACGTTCAATCTGCCGCCCGGCGGGATGGATCCCAATTTTCACCCGCTCTTCAATGGGGCCGTTCATGCCGTGGCTTTGCAGCCTAACGGTGCCATCGTTGCGGCCGGCAGCTTCACGCTGGCAAATTATATCACGCGCCACCGCGTTGCCCGCCTCAACGCCGATGGCACGCTCGATTTTACTTTCGCTTCCAAGCCGGGCGGCGCCGATAACACAGTCCGCGCCCTGGCGCTTCAGACGGATGGACGCATGCTGATCGGGGGAGATTTCCTCAGTTACGATGGCATCAACCGCAGCCGCTTTGCGCGCCTGAATCTGGATGGCACGCTCGATTGGCAGTTCGATCCAGGCTCCGCCCTCAACGACAGTGCTTATGCCATCGCCGAGACGTTTACTGATGACAGTCGCTCGGA
>JALHHX010000443.1 GCA_022837245.1 Lentisphaerota bacterium | reverse complement strand
GCCCCGTTGTTTGTGATAACTACTCGCTTCCTATTAGCTAATTTACTAGCACCTACTTTAAGTTCCGTAACTGTAACATTATTGACTTCAATATCTCCACTCAACATAGTAGTTATCTCATCTAAACCTATTAAATAATCAAGCTTGTCTTTAACAGACTTCATCATTCCTATTACAGTATCTGCTGTATCTGCATCTGTAGTAGTGCCTAAGGCTACATTCTTTCCGTCAGCTATTGTTGTTTTATTTTCTCCATCAGTAGTGTATTCAAGTTTATTACCGTCAGCATCTATTAACTGAACGTTATCAACCTCTATAGATCCTATTTCTATATCACCAACTATTTTAGCCTTTATTTCATTCGACTCATTAATTACCGAACTTAATTTAAGTAATATATCTTCTAATGTAGCGTCTCCGCTTAAACCACCTAATGCGGTTACTATTTCTCTTACTGTTTGATTTGTTGCGATACCATCATTCGGATGTGGCATATATTAAACCTCCTTAAAATCCATATAAAACATGTGTGCCCTACTGAAGAATATGTTATACTCTTCGGCAGTATAGCTAATAGGCAACCAAAAACTATACTTATCTTCAACTAATCCATCGCTAGGAATATACAAATACAGTTTAGTAGCGTCGTAACTCCACCATAAAGGAATATCCGTGTCTGCCAATCCGTAGCTTGTAGGAGTAGTTACCTCGCCTAAAGGATATACCAATAGGTTAGGCATGTTGTATAATGAGTAATACATGGTATTAAATACGCTAGCCTCAAAAGTAGCTGGTAAAGCTACACTGAATATTTGATAAGCACTTAAGCTAGTTATTCCATAGTATGTCCAACCTGTTAATAAATTCTTATAAGAGTAATTTGTATCTGTAAGTTCTAAGCTGTTTCTTAAAAGATCTAGTCTAGACATGTAAGCGTCTATACTCATAAGAAACAGTTTAGTACTGCTAACTAATTGATTTATATTATTTACACTCTTTATATCCATTATTATACCTCGTAAATAGTTATGGAATCTACCTCGTCTCT
>JALHHX010000442.1 GCA_022837245.1 Lentisphaerota bacterium | reverse complement strand
CGCGTGCCACGCGGGAGCCAAGAGGGCATCGGTCGCACCTTCGAAGCCCTCTTTCCCGCAAGCGCCTCGTCCCGCTTCGGTGATTGCCATCGCGAGCAAAATGTTGCATCGCAATATCCCGCATGTGCCGACTGCCTTCACCCGGTTTGCTTATGATATTTTCAACGGTTATCGATTCGATTTCCGGGATTGTTTCAATATTATGTCAGAAAAGACGAAGTCATCATCTTGTCGATACTTTTACGTTTCAAATTGAAACAAAAAATGATTGGCATGTGATTGGTGCCGTTTTTACTTGCGGGGCGAACCTCGCTAAGGGGTGAATTTGAAGGTACTGAACATCCCGTGACGCAGCCGCGGAACCGCCGGTGGAAATCAGGAATTCCGAAGCGTGAAAATTCTTCTGAATTTCGGGCTGGTGGTGTACTACCCCATCCCGATGGGGCTGGAATCGGTTTGCTATGCAAAAAAGGCAGAAGCAGACCATCTCGCAGACGCGTGGAAGCGGACACGCGGATGAAATGAGGAGTGGTGCGGCCATGGCTTTCATGCCTGTCATCATCAGCGGCGGCGCCGGGTCGAGACTTTGGCCTCTTTCCCGCGACGCCTGCCCGAAGCCGTTCGTCGAGATGCCGGACGGCAGCACGCTTATCGGCAGGACCTATGCCCGCGCGGTGCGGCTGGACGGCGTCGAGCGCATCGTCACCGTGACCAATCGCGATTTCCTGTTCCTCACCAGCGATGCCTATCAGGCCGCGGGCGCGCGCGCCGTGACGAACACCTTCCTTCTCGAGCCCGTCGGCCGCGATACGGCGGCGGCCGTGGCGCTCGCCGTGCTGCACGCCGCGCAGGCCCATGGCGGGGAGACGGTGCTGCTGATCCTGCCGTCCGACCATCTGATCCGCGACGAGGACGCCTTCGCGCAGGCCGTGAAGCGGGCCGTGGCCCTTGCGGAGCAGGGAGGCATCGTCACCTTCGGCATCGAGCCCGACCGTCCCGAAACCGGCTTCGGCTATATCGAGGTCGATGGCGAGAAGGCGGTGCGCTT
>JALHHX010000441.1 GCA_022837245.1 Lentisphaerota bacterium | reverse complement strand
AAACCAAAGTGCGCCCACTGCGCGTTTATCATGGCAAGGTGGGACGCGGCCTTTCCGTCGAAATGTCCGTTAAACATGGCCCCGTGACCCTCCTTTCCGTAGTCGAGGCGGCCAACGGGCGCCTCAAACTCCTGGTGGCGGAAGGCGAATCCGTGCCCGGGCCGATCCTGGAAATCGGCAACACAAACAGCCGTTACCGGTTCGATATCGGGGCCCGCCAGTTTGTCAACAACTGGAACCTCCACGGCCCCGCGCACCATTGCGCCGTCGGGGTGGGGCATATTGCCTCGAAAATCGAGAAGTTCGGCAAATTGCTGGGGATGGAAGTGGCGCGGGTTTGTTAGCCCCTGAGCGTGCAGATGTTCACTGCTTCCGCCGAAAAAGCCTGAAACCCATCGCGCCCCGGCCAAAGCCGCCCTGCGGTTGACTTGGGAAAGGCAACCTTTGGGCTTCCATGGTGCCGCGATGAGCATCGCTATTGCGGCCGGGTATTATCTGTCACGGCCATAAATAATCCGCCCTTGAATGACTGGCTGGCGTACTCGAGCCGCGTCGCTCACTGTTTGGCGGGCGGTAACTGGCCGTCCCCTGAATCCCAAAAGCCGGGTTAACGACCTGCATCTGACGACCTCCAAACCGTTACCCTATCGTGGCCCTGCCGTTGCATGACCGCCTCATGCCCCGTCATCCCCTTCCTGCCTCCTCAATTTATGGCCTGCAAAGCATTCCCTGCCTGCCGATATAATCGCTGAATGCCGCTGGTCATCCTATCCATCATCGGGTTGTAAGAGGACGTTCATCGCCAGCAGGAGCACCGCCGCCTCCTCAGCCCAACCTGCCAATGGCCTTCCGCCGTTGCTCGGTCCCCTCGCCGCAGCTTGAGGTGGCCCTCGCGTGGCAGCCCGCTGAGGTTGCAAGTTCGTGCCCAGAGCGGTTTCTTTTGCTCTCCAGTCCACTTGTCTGCCTGATCAGTCGCTCCGGTTCCGGTTAGCTGGACGGCCCTTCCGTCGCCCGGCTCAGTTTCACTGGAGCCGAGCAGATGCCAGCTCTT
>JALHHX010000440.1 GCA_022837245.1 Lentisphaerota bacterium | reverse complement strand
GCTGTATGACAGCGAGGGCTTCCTGGTCAGCAATCCGCTCGGCCGCCATACCCTCAGTTCGCGCGATTCATTCAGCTTTAATCCCGACAACTCGCTGGATTTCTACATCCAAAAACATCCTCCCGGCGCGGACCGGGAAGCCAACTGGTTGCCGGCTCCGGAAGGCCGGTTCATGCTCATGCTGCGGTTCTATTGGCCGAAGGAGTCGCTGCTCAAGCGCGCCTGGAAAATCCCGCCAGTCAAGCGGGCGGATTAGCCCGAAAACTTCACTAAAAAAAGTCGCAACGGAGGTCTCGCCCCAATATCTATTGGGTAATGATCAACGAGAACCACACCGCTGCGACTGGGACAGTTTGTAACTCTGAAGTCTTCACTTTTCCAGCCGTAAAAAAGTGTGCCGTCCAGGCCAGTTTCACCGGCGGGGAGGTGAGCAGCGATGGCGGCATCGCACTCTTGCGCCAGACCGACCGGCGGATTGGCCTGACGCGTGCGCTGGCCCAAGTGCTGCCCGATCCACGTGATCCCGGCCGGATCAAGCATCCGCTGCTTTCGCTGATTCGCCAGCGCCTCTACGGATTGGCCGCCGGTTACGAAGACCTCAATGATCACGACACCTTGCGGCACGATCTGGCCTGGCAAACCGCCGTGGAACGCGACCGCGCGCTGGCCTCCAGTTCCACGTTGTGCCGGCTGGAAAACCGGGCGAACCGGCAGGTCGCCTGGGCGGTGCATGCGGGGTTGATCAACCAGTTTATCGCTTCGTTTCCTCAAACGCCCGCCGAGTTGATTCTGGATTTCGACACGACCGACGACCGGGTGCATGGCCGGCAGGCTGGCGCGTTCTTTCACGGTTACTACGGGGATTATTGTTTCCTGCCGCTTTAGGTGTTTTGCGGGGAGCAATTGCTGGTGTCGTATTTGCGCCCGGGCAACGTGGGCGCGGCCCATCACGCCTGGGCGGTGTTGAAGCTGTTGGTTCAACGCCTCCGCCAAGTCTGGCCGCGGGTGAAGATCATTGTTCGGGGGGAATGCGGGGTTCTGCCGCTGGCGTA
>JALHHX010000120.1 GCA_022837245.1 Lentisphaerota bacterium | reverse complement strand
CCGTTGAGGTCGCCCCAACTCGCCGCATGTGACAGCCTCCAAGTCTTTAGGTGCTCCTCAAGGCCTGTCTCGGCGGTGACGTCTTTGAAGCGTATATCGCCTGCGAATCCCTGGGTTTGAAGTCCTGCGATCAGCACAGCCCCAAATATCACTGCCGATGCTTGCTTGATTCCCGACTTGGCGCGTTTGATCATCATTCCACCCCTGTTTTCCATGGTAATCCACATACTCCGGATTCTGATTGCGGCTGGCGCCCGGAAGAAAACCGGCGTCAATTAGTGCCACGGAGACACTATAGCATTTCCCCAGCCCAAAAAACCTCCTGTTTTTCTGCCCAATCTATCCCGTTTCTTAAGGTTTATCGAGACATCGGCGCAGTTGACAAGCAGATTTTAGTGGGTGTTATTGAAACGCGAATCTGAAAGATGCGATTGACTCGGCGGCTATTGTAAGCACATGGCCCGCACCGCTGCTGGCAGCCTTAACGGCTGGGCCTTCTTCGGGGCGTTCGAGCAAGTCTACCGTCTCGACCGACGCAAGTGTTCCGAACATCTGGTTGAATCGAACAACGCAGGAAGCATCTTCATTTTTTGTGTTATGAAGCCTCACGATGAAGCCATTGCCATCCTCTGCACGCTTGAAGCAATCGAAAACAACCCCGTCGCCATTGCAAGTTACAAAAGCGTTTTCATTCGGCCATTTGCCATCGTGAACGTCTGTTCCCACGACGAAAAGTTGATGGTTAAATGCCTGGCCAATAGCCGCGGCGGATGCTCGGTCGAACCCACGCGGCACAACGGCAATCAATAGAGACGCTTCGTGTTGACCTAGTTCCGGGAATGGGTCTGGGGAATATGCTGAACGGATGAGGTTCACACGCAAAGCACCGCCGTCGGCAGCATGGCCGTATTTGCAGTCGTTGCAAACGAGAAGAGAGGACGGCTCCTTGGTCGCCTCCAACATCGCCCAACGCAAAGCAGGCTCCTCGCGGTCGTCTTTTCTGGGACGTGGCAAAGCCCCGAAAGGGATTTCATAAACAGGAGTAGAATCTTCCAGAACGGTGCCGGCAACAAACCGTAGATTCGGAATACCGTTTTCCTGCGATCCGCTCTCAAGCCAGTCGGCCGTAAAATCCACGCGCAAAGCTGCCTCACCGGCATTTAGACTGTAGATGAGTTTGACATGCGACCGTTCAATCTTATACTCGATTTCAACTGTTGACACAAGCGGGCCGTTCATAACGCCATTCATTGACTGGACGTTTGGAACAACGACCTTTCGAGCCGGGAATACGACCCACGCGCTGCTTCCACCTGGCTGCTCGACGGCATACTCCAATCCAATCCCGATTTCAGGATCGACCATCTCAAACTTTGAAACCTTATCGTAAAGCGACACGATGCGCCCGGACACGCTGTCGAACCGAACGGAGAGTTTATCGTTTTCCAGCCCTGTTATGACACGCTCATTCGACATGTAACCGCAGTGGCCGGGTGGTGTTGCGAGCCTCGACACAGGAATCATGCCGCCTTCTTTTTCGACAGGTGGCGAACCCTCTCCGTTTTCGTGGAAGACGACCGTTGTGTACCCCATGGACGGCACCGTGACACGCGCTTCGTAACTCTGGTACAGATGACCCCATTCGTGGCCGTTTTTTATGAATTGAGTCGGAACAGGTTTCCCGCTGGAATTCACGGCGTGGAAACGCGTCTGCCGGAAGGTCTCAGCAGTTTCGTGGACATT
Source organism: Lentisphaerota bacterium (assembly GCA_022837245.1). Taxonomy (GTDB): domain Bacteria; phylum Verrucomicrobiota; class Kiritimatiellia; order RFP12; family UBA3636; genus JAAZFF01. Next base: position 14,996 of record JALHHX010000120.1, on the reverse strand, counting down.
CCGGTCCCACAACATAAACTTTACCGTCTCCGTCCGTTCAAACGCTGTGGGGTTGAACACCACAAACGGACGGCTGCCTGAAAGACCATGCCAGTGCGCGGTACCGAACGATCCGTCTTTGGCGCCGATCCCAGAACCACTACCGAAACCATCCACGGAATACAGCGCCTCTTCCCGTGGCGGGGTGGAGACACTGCCACATGCTTCGGCAGTTGCCACGTTTAAGGCCAATGCCCTCAGCGTCTGCTGCGTGGTGGTTGAAGTGAACGCCATCGTTTCCTGAAATTTCCCGTGGCAATACAGGCGCGTGTCACTAACGCATGAACCTGGAAGGATGTCATGGAAATGTGAGAACAGCACACGCTGCCAGTTTTCGTTGAATTTTTGGCCGTAGTCAACGGACTGGTATAGCTTAACTCCTGCAGCGGCTGCCCATGCGGTAACCGTCTCGACGTCGAGCATACGGTTTTCACCGATTCTGTTGTCGCGTTTGATGAGCGCCTGCGTGGTATAGCAGCCAGTCATTTCAGTGTTGAGTTCGCCTTTGACAACCGGCAGGCCGGATGCGAATTGCTCGAACTCGTCGAAAAAAGCGCGCGACGTTGAAAACTCAAGCGTGGGGAACACTGGCCAAGAGTTCATCTCCTCCAGCATGAGGAGATCGCGGCGTGTTGGACCCCCGCCGTGGTCACCGACTCCATAGACAACCTGGCTTATTTTTATACCATGGCCTTCCTCCATCATGCGCATTGAATCAAACATTGTATTGGGTTCGATTACGCAGTTGTATGCGCGGCGCTGGTCGTTTTTGACGATGACGCGCGAGCCGTCGGTCCCCACCCACCAAAACGCCTCCGGAACCGGTTGCTTTTCGTAACCTGGACGGTGCAGGTAGACTCTGCGTATGCCGCCACGCACGAGGTAGTTGGGCTGAGTCGCGGAGTGTCCGAAAGAGTCGGGGACCCAGCAGATATCGGCATCCTCCGGCGAGAGCCCGAAATGCTCTTTCGTGTACGAGCGTGCTTGAAGCAAGTGGCGCACGAGCGCCTCACCCGAGACGAGATTCATGTCGTTTTCCACCCAATGCGTGGCCGTCACCTCCCATCGACCTTCTTTTATACGCTCGGAGATTCGCATGAACAATTCCGGATCGAATTGGCGCGTTATTTCATATACGCTTACCTGAGACTGCGAAAACTTGAAGGAAGGGAATTCCTCCATCAGAGCCAGAACCGTGCGGAATGAATCCAGCGTAGACATAACCGTCTCTGGCCAGCCCCACATCCAGTTCATATCGATGTGCGCATGGCCGATGCAATGCACTTTGAACTTCTTTGCGGTGTTTGAAAAAGGCTTCAGGGCTGATTCCACGCGTTCCACCAGAGAGACTGCAGTGGTTGCTATATCCGTGCCAGTGAGATCACGTTGTGCCTCAGCAAGCGCATTTGCCCAGACTGCGTTGCCCGGATCGCGCCCCGCCATCCATTTCGCCATTTTGATCTCAGATCTCAGCCTAACCCAAGCCGCTTCATCATGTCGGGCATTGTTTAAGCGCCATTTTTCAATCAAATCCATTGTGTTCACTCCTGTTTATAAGTTTTGATCCTGAAGTTTTATTAAATCTTTCATGGTTGAAGCAATGTCGGGATCGCACCCGGGTTGGCGCCACAAGGTATCCAATCCTGTTTTTTGATCCATGCCCTCTTCTTGGGCGAGGATGCGGATCGCCGCGGCTGCACCGCGAGCGTATCTCCATGGGGTTATCCCTTGCTCGATGCACAACCGCATTGTCCCGGCGATCCTGTCGTTCCACCCGAGCTTGCGACGCATGTCTCGAGTGACACGATCGACGCTGTCGCGCAGGTGCGGATTCACCATGCGAGCCAAGAGATCATCTACGTATGCCCTAAAACCATCCGCGGTGAAAAGCTGGTCGATGCCGGCGTACTTGTGGCAGAGTGCCGCGCCCGATTCATAAAGAAAGGCATCGCGCGCCAGTTCCAGGATGTCTGTGCTACCTGTCGCTTCCGAAATGAACTGTGCATTATTTATCTTCAGCAGGGAACCGAGCAACGCATGCGCTGCATTGTGTCCGTATAGTTTCGCCTCTTCGAAGGGAAGCAGGTCGTCCTTCTCTTCAAACACTTCGATTCCACGGATGAATCCCGGCAGATTGATCCTTGAAATCTGTATCCAATTGAATTTCTCCACGAGATAAGCCTTCTGCAGCCCAGGCGCTATTTCCATTAGCGCTTGCTCTCTGATCCGGTTTGCATCTGTGACGATACCGCTCATCTTCCCGATCACTGTGTTCAGGACTTGTACACGTGCGGTCTCCAGCGTTATTCCAAGGCGAGATTCAAGAGCTACCGACAAGATTTCTGCGGCATGATTGTTGTTCTCCCCAGTATAGATCACAGCGGCTGGCAGCGACTGGTCTTCAGCCTTGATAATTAGGCCTGAGGCAAGGATTTCAAGGACGTTCCCAGGACCAGCCATGTTGTAGAAATCGACACTTGGAAGAGCTGTCGCTATTTCACTGGACTCTGCCACGGCCCGCACCAGCTTGGAGTTTCCGCCGATCTCGTTTGGGTTGTATATTTCAACAGGACCAACGGAATAAGAATCTATTCCGTCCAGAGTAGCCACATTCAGTCCGTATAATCCGCCATTTTCGCGAACAGCTTCGACAGTAGATGCGACAACTTCCGACACGACAAGGCGCGAGAACTTGCCGGATTCTTCCGCCTCCCGCAGAAAAAGCCCGGCTTGAATTGCCCCAAAACCGAAACCCACGAATGTTTTTGTCATGTTTTCAATTAGTTTACACGGACACGGGCGGCTGCCTCAATCCAAATTTATTTTCCAGATCCATCGTGTCAGCCAGTTGCATCACCCCTTCCGACGCTCCTGGTCGCGAAAGGCTTGCCGCCGCGCAACAGCTGCCAAGACGCGCAGCTTCCACGCAATCCCATCCCTCATGCAGGCCATAGAGGATTCCCGCGCAAAAGGCGTCGCCGGCACCGACCGCGCCAGCGATATATGAATCCGGAAGTTCCAGAGAACCCACGGAATGGCGTTTGCCTGATTGCTCGCGTAAATAAGCCCCCTCAGGCATGTGGACCACCGCAAGTTTCATATCCCCGAACTCGTAGAGACGTTCCACAGCCTCCATAAGCGCATCTCCATCCAAGCATCCCGACGCGTCACGCACTTCTTTGCCCGCGGCGCGACTGGCCTCGATCTCGTTGAGAACGAGGTAATCCACGTACTTCAGAGCCGGCGGCACAATGGTCGTGAAGCGTGTGCCCTCCTCGCTGACCACGTCCACGCTCGTCAGGATACCCGCCTCCTGAATCTTTCGAAGCAGAGCTGCGGCGGCGGTTCCGTGTTCGGGATCCGGTTGATCCAGCGTGTCGAGGAGCAGGAGGTACCCCAGATGAAAAATGCGGCAATCAAGACGCTTGACATCCACGTGCTCAGCGCCGAAAAGAGCATTCGCACCGCGGTGATGGTAGAAGACGCGGTCGCCGCTCGATGTGTCGTTCATCACATCGGTGAAAGACGTGGGGGCGCATGGGGTCGTGAGGAGAGCCGAAACATCGACTCCTAGATCGGTGAACGTCCGCCTAAGGTATTCTCCGTCGGCATCGTCGCCAACCACCCCCACTCCAGCCAGCGGGAAAGGCGCCCCGAGATGCGCGAGGTCGTTCAGGACATTCGCCGGGGCGCCTCCAGGGCAAAAATCAATGCCCAGAATGTTGGCCAACATTCCCTGACTTGGCAGGCAGTCGACCTGTTTCACCCTGTCTACAATCCAATTGCCCGCAGCGGTGATTCCTTTTCGTTTCATGGATTCGGCCGCATCGGGTCGTTGATCAGAAGTGCGACGGGAGCTTCATCCTCATCAATCTGGCTGAACCTACCAACCTGGCTGTTTTTGAAAAAGTTGTCGTTAACGTCGTCATTCGCCGTTGAGACCTCCCCGACGATGGCGTACTCCGAATCGGCCCAAAATGCGTGCAGGACATTGCGCGTTAGAGTAACGCGTTCGCCGGAGTTGAGAATAATAATTTCGTTCGGCGGGATCTCACGCCATTCGCCGTTGATTTGCAGCCGCTGGCTTTTTCCCGACGGCAATTCAATCGCCAACCTCCCCCAGCGGCATATAATATCTTCCTTTTTAGCACCATGGTAGTGATGCGGTGTGGTTTGCATATGGCGCACGTACATGAGCTTCTCGCAATATTCCGGCTGCTCGGCCAGATTCACGAGAAGCAGCCCGAACTTAGGGTAGTCCCCCAACCCAAAATCAGTTACATCCCACTTGGGATTTGGCGGCAGTGTCCATCCATGCCGCTCGAATGCTTCCTTTGCCTCGGCTATCGCCGCGTTGATCTCTGAACGTTTCATTTGTGTCTTCCTAAGCGTGGGCTTTTCCTGTAGTCGATTATAGGTATGTCTTGATCGTTCATTTTCACTCAGGAAAGTCGAAGGTGGTTTGCACGCCGGCCGGTGCCTCGATGGAACTCCATGCGGCGAAAGACCCGTCTCCCGCGAAATCCACGTCAACCGTAAAATAAACAGTTGCGCAGCTGCCGTGCTCGAGCGCGAGTTTTATGTTTCGGTAGCCAAACAGCAAGAACGGCTCGCTGGCCTGGTTTTTGTAAAGGAATTTGTCTTTGATCGGACCGCCCGTACCGCGCGGCGCGCCCATGCGCCAAAGATCGTCGACGTTGCCAAACCACAAGCCCGTTCCATCGGCGGCACGTATTATGTGCGGACCATCGCCCGTTTCTCCCACGCCGGTCATAACGAGCATGCCGCGCCACGAGCAGAAGTCTGTGATGCGCATGCAGGGCGTCGCAACTGGCTTGAGTTTGGACACGCCACCGGAAGAAGGCCACGGCAACTCGAAAAAAGTTCCGCCGAGAAGCAGCATGGCGCGTTCGGTGACGACTTCCCTGACGAGCCGGCTGTCCAACTCGTCGAAGCACGATTCGTTTTTGGCAACATGATACGTTCCGCCGCCAGGGGCGATTATCGCATACGAGTGCCCGGTGTCGCGGATTACAGGCGTGTAGGATGGACCGGCTTCGGTATCTGGCATCGGATCTGGAGTCTTCACCGCTTGGAGCACCATGTCCACTCCGATTTCGTAAGTCCTTACAGCTCCGTCGGTCTCCGCGCCACAGTCCTTGGCGAAGTAGCGTAAACGCAAATCCTCCCCTTCGACAGCCCGAAGCCGCCCACCGAAGAACCTGCCCCCGCCTTCCGCTGGCTGCAGGCCGTATCTGAGCGACTCGTCCACGGACACATCCGCGGCCATGCGGAGGTGGAAGAAAGCACTGCACGACGAGGCGTCTTTCTCGGGCACGATGCGCACCCACTCGGCGCCTTCGGGCAAAACCAGAGAGATCTGGCGGTATCCGTTGTTGGCAGACGCATTCACGGTCATGCACGGAACCCAGACACCCCGGCCGTTCTTATCGCACTCGACGCGGAATCCGGCACCGCTGCTGTCGCCATTTACAATATGCAATGTGCGGACGTCGAAGCCGCCTACATAAAAAGGCTCCGAGGGCTCATCGCAATAGACGTTCTCGTGAGCCCAAACACCGCCAAAGCCGAGCGGCTCGCTCAAAGTGCAAAGGTTCTCGTACGAAGAGAACCACAGGTTCGACGACTGTCGGCCAACTTGCGGATTGTCGAATGGGGTCGCGTCGTTGCAGGCAAAGACAAGTCGATCTTGAAACCACTCCCAGTCGGAAATCATTTTGAGATGCCTGCAGAGGGGGCGCACGCCGTTTTTCTGAAGCGGTGTGAATTGCCCCGGGAAATCGTAGAACATCCCGTGCATGCACATCAGATGGCGTCCCGGAGCCGATGAGCGTATACGAGGCCATTCAGTGTACCATCCGTTGTCGGAATCCTGCGTGTAGCTGGCCTTCGGCAAACGCATGCGGGTCCATTGTCCGCCGCAGCGTACATTCATCAACACCGATTTATCGTCCCAGCCCAGCGCCCACACTGGATCTGTTGAAGAGTTCGGTCCATGGATGCCGCCAGGCCCGGTGACCTCCGTGTACTTGTTGCGGTCGATTACGCGCCAGCTCTCCCGCTTCTGCGCGTCTCCCTTCCCATTCCATTCCGCGAGCACGCCCATGTGCGCGTTGTTCGAGCGGATAAAGACCCCCTGCGCGGTGTAGCCGCCCTTGCCGTGGTCGCCAAAGAGTTTCTCTTTAGCCGCAGCCAGCCGCGACTCGCGGTTGGCCATTTCCCAAATCATGTCGCGGCGCAGACACCTGACCTCTAGCGTGTTTACGTTGGCCTCGTAGAAGCCGTCCTCCATTGTGTTGATGTAAACCCATTCGCCCGGATTGTTGAGCGAGTCCCCGGTGCCGGTGATGCGCCCGAAAAGTTTCGCCACATCAAACGACTTTACTGTGCCATCCGGCGCGATAACGTGCGCACCGATCACCAGCTTGCCGGTGGCAGCATGGATGTGGCGGTTGGCGTGAGTCCCGCCTACGCTTTCAGGATGCTCAAACAACTTGAGCGAACCATCGGTGCTATAAAGCTTCCCGCCGCCGCCTTTGGGCGCGCTGGCGGGATAGGTTATCCAGTACAGCCTCCCGGCGTATAACACCACCGCGCCGATGCCGCACTCCGAGTTGACGTCGTTTGTCACAGCGAGATGCGGGTAGATTCCACTGAAAGATTTGTTTGACATATCAACACTTCAACCTGAAACGGATTACTGAATTACCCCTTGCGCTAGAGGGTCCATCCGGACGCCTCGGCAAAGGAGATGCCGCGCAGAGCCGGTGCGACATCTGCCGCGCTCATGCCAATAAGGACAAGCGGATTTTCAAACCCGATTTTGACGAGTTCGTCCAGAGTGAACATCTCTAGTTTGTGCAGCACGTTCATGCATTCGAGAAGCGTCGCCGAGGATCCAACAAGGCAGTGCTTGTCCGGATTGTGCAAAAGTCCGTTTGGCTCCAGCACGGCGCGGTTGCCTAACACTTCATACTCCCCCGGCGGCAACCCGGCGGCGGGCGAGGCGTCGGATGTCGCCACAAGCCTGCCAGCCCCTGCAGCGCGCGCGAATACTTTCAACACATGACGCGGCAGATGATGTCCGTCCGGGATGAACATGACCTTGAGCCGCTCCTCTGCAAGCCCGGCGAGCAGCGGGTTGTTGTGCCTATGCACCATGTTGGGCATGCCGTTGCCGAGATGAGTCAGCGCCGTTGCCCCGGCCTCCGCCATCTTGGCCATGTCGGCCGGTCCGGCAAGTTCGTGTCCGCACGACACCGCCACACCTTTAGATACCGCGTGACGCACCAACTCGGCCATCCCATCCACCTCCGCGGCGACCGTCATGAGCGCGATTTTGCCTTTCGATGAATCATACAACTCATCGAACAACTTTATATCTGGAGAGCTCACCGACCCGGGCGGGTGCGCCCCGACAGCGCCGGACTCCGGCGATATGAACGGCCCTTCGAGATGAAAACCCAGCACGCGTCCGGCAAATTCCCCGTTCTTTTCAACCGCCGCGTTGATTATGCCGATGTTGCGCAGAAGCAGCGCGCGCGGGCATGTGATGATCGTGGGCAGGAACGCTGCTGTTCCACGTCTCAACAGCGATAACGCCGCCAGTGTGAACGATTCCTCGGTAAGCTCGCCGCTACTGAAGTCTACCCCCCCGAATCCGTTAACCTGCAAATCGACAAATCCGGGAATCTGCCCTGCTGTCATTTCCACTCCTTTTCCCGTTTATCCCTGAAAAACCCCTGCAACTGCTCCAGGCACTCGGAGCGCATAACACCCTGCAGAACCGCCGGATGGTGGTTCACGCCAGGGTTGTCGAAAATCCCGAACACCGTGTGGGCACCGCGTTTGGCATCCTCCACCGCCCAGACAACAAAAGGAATACGCGAGAGCACAATCGCTCCGCCGCACATCGGACATGGCTCTTTCGTAACATATAGCACGGAATCGGTGACACGCCAATCGCCCAAGGCCGACGCCGCCTGCGTGATCGCCAGGATCTCCGCATGCGCCGTGGGGTCCTTGAGCGCCTCGGTCATATTGTGCGCCTTGCCGATGATCGCGCCTCCCCGTTCGCCTTCAGCCATAGACACTACCCTCCTCGGAGGCCTTCTCCGCTTCCGCAAAAGCCATCTTCATGTAATTGGCGTGCACGCATGGGTCGAGGTTTATGAAATCTTCGCTAGTCATGAAAATCTGTCCTTGACTCAAATACCGGAAAATGCTATTTTCCCGTCCGTTTTGCCAACATAGCTCAGCTGGTAGAGCAGCGCATTCGTAATGCGCAGGTCGTGGGTTCGATCCCCTCTGTTGGCTCCATTCTCGCCCCCGTCGGACAAATCCCGCGGGGGTTTCTTTTTACCTGCAGGCGCGACTCCGCCGCTGAACGGTGCCGGCACCGGGATCATCTCCCCTGGCTGGCGGACTGGCGGCGAGCCTTGTTGCGCCTTATGAAATCCGGATGCACCCTGTATCCGCTCTGCGGCATCAAGATGTCGTCCTCCGTATCAAACTTCCTGTCGGGGCCGGCGCTGATCAGGCGCGGCACTCCGTTCGTTGTGTCGTAGTGAAACGGACGCTTCCAACCGTCTCTGCTCAATATAGTGTTGACATACGGTCCATACCAATGGAAGATTCCGGGATTCACGATGAGCGCCTGCAACCCGCCTTCGCCGTAGTATTCAGGATAATGCCCCGTGTCCTCATAGAAATGGCGCAGCCCCATGGCCAATACGTCCATGCGGTTTGTAGTGACGACGAGCGGATCTGACTTAGGCTTCGCGACGGCCGAAGGCCTGCCCTTGTTGCTGGACGACACTGATAACGCGATGCCCAGCAGCGACAGCACCAGCAACACGGCGACCGGGATGGCGGGACTCATCTTCGGTTTTGTGTTGAATTTCAAACCCATCTCCCTCCTTCTTTTTTCTCCGTCTTCCAGGATTTCCTCAATCTTCTTGAGGCTTTCCGCCCTGTCCGACGTCGAGTACCCGTATGGAGGCCTTACCGTCATCTTGCACTTTGGGCATTTTAGTTTTTTCGGCGGCCATTCGAAAACCTCTTTGCAGTATGGGCAACGGACTTGGACGCCCGGTTTCTCCGGAAAATAGCTCGCCTTCCTCCTGGAGGGAATGCTTTTCACTCCATCTTTTTTCTTAAGGATCGACATTTTTCAGCGAGCCGGTGTCGAAGTCAATCTTCCTGTAGAAACAGTTGCGGGGCTCGCCCTTCGAATTGCCAGTGTGGCAAATTCCGGGCGCCGCGCCGCCCTCGGACGGGAGCACTCGGTAAAGCAGCGAGTTCTGCTCGCAGTTCACGTACGCCTCCACTAGATCGAATCGGCACCCCGAGGTGGCGCCCTTCACCCAGAGCGCGTTGCGGGAGGTGCTCCACAGCACAAGGCTGCGCGTGCGAAACGCCTCCCGCATCGCCTCTTCATTTGTATACGCGATGAGCAGCACCTCGCCCGTGGCGGCATGTTGAATCGCCACAGGGACGCAGCCACAGACCGAATCCAGTTTCCCGAAATCCAGTTTCAGCACCGAACCTTCCTCTATTTCGTTCTGGGGCTTCATCGCGAAGAACCGAAACTACACCTCCACGAAATCGCTCTTCGGCACACCGCAGACAGGACAAGTCCAATCATCGGGAATGTCGTTGAAGTCAGTCCCGGGTGCAATGCCGTTGTCGGGATCACCCGCGGCGGGGTCGTAAATGTAGCCGCATGTTTGGCAAACGTATTTTTTCATCTTTTCTTACTCCGTTATAGTTAGACGTTGTTCGACACTAAGTGCTAAGGTCGTTAGTTTATCATTTTCCAGCCTTTTAGGTCAACATTATTGACTTTTTCTACCTGATATGCGAACATCACACACGTTCGGATTGCACGGTAGAAGCCGGGCACGAAGCGGATGATGCTCCGACCCCGAAGACAACGTTTTTTAGAACCCCAATTAATAATCAAATCCAATGAAACTCCCAGTAAGCTGGCTCGCCGATTATATCGATATTTCCGACCTCTCCGTGCAGGAATTGGCGGATCGCATAACGTTTGCAGGCATCGAAATCGAAGGCATTGAGGAGGACGGCCCGTCATTTGACAACGTCGTCGTGTGCGAGGTCCGCAGCTGCGAGCAGCACCCCAACGCAGACCACCTCCGCGTTGCCAAGGTGTTCGATGGCGAATCAGAACTCCAGATCGTATGCGGTGCCCCCAACTGCCGCGCCGGCATCTACGTCCCCCTTGCAAAGATCGGCGCCGTCCTACCTGGCGACGTAAAGATCAAAAAAGGCAAGCTCCGCGGCGTGGAGTCCCTCGGTATGCTTTGCTCCGCCGCCGAACTAGGAATCCCCGGCGACGCCTCCGGCATCTTGGAACTTGACCCTTCTTTAAAACCCGGCACCCCACTCTCCAAAATCCACGGTTCGTCCGAAACAGTCTTCGAGGTCGAAATAACATGGAACAGACCCGACTGCCTCAGCATCATCGGCATAGCGCGCGAATTCGCCGCCATCCTGGGCCGACCGCTTAAAATGCCGTCTGTCGATTTCCCAGTAACCTCAGACAGCGCGAAGGATCTCTGCTCTGTAACGGTCGACAACAGCACCGCGTGCAAACACTATTCCGCGCGCGTCCTTCCGCACGTGGAACGCCTCCCGAGCCCCGATTGGATGCAAAAGCGCCTAGAGATCTGCGGCATGCGCTCAATCGACATCGTAGTCGACGTCTCAAACTACGTGATGCTCGAATGCGGACAGCCTCTCCACACGTTCGACTATGAATGCGTGCGCGACCACGCCATCGTGGTCCGAAACGCACGTGAAGGCGAGACAATCAAGACGCTGGACGACGTCGAACGCAAGCTCGATCCCTCGATGCTCCTCATCACCGACCCATCCACCCCGCTCGCGATTGCCGGAGTAATGGGCGGAGAAGGCAGCGAGATCCGCCCCGAAACTACTTCCGTGCTCCTTGAGAGCGCCAGCTTCGACGCCCCGTCCGTGAAACACACGGCGACGGCTCTCGGCATGCGCACGGAATCCTCACACCGCTTCGAACGTGGCGTCGATCCATTCCTCACCGACTGGGCCAGCCGCCGCGCATGCTCCCTGCTAGTCAAGCACGCCAATGCCACCGTGGCATCAGGCGTTGTCGAAGCCGACTCGCGTGACGCGGAACCCATGCGCGTCACACTCCGGTTCCAACGCGCGAAAGACGTCATCGGCCTCGACATCCCGGCCGGAAAGCAGGTCGCGATCCTCACATCGCTTGGATTCAAAGAAGAGAGAAAGGACTCAGACTCCGCCACGTTCACGGTGCCATCGTACCGAGTCGACGTTGACTGCGAGGCGGACCTCATCGAGGAAGTCGCGCGCATGAGCGGCCTAGACGCGCTGCCGGACGTGGTTCCTTCGAGCACGACCGCGCTTGGCGCGACCGACATCCCCTTCCGCTCCATCACCGCCTGCCGCCACGCGCTGATCGGTCTCGGGTTCACAGAAATCATGAACTACAGCTTCACCGCACCAAATGTGCTGGATCCTTTCACGCAGCCCGGCACTGCCGATTTGCGAGTAGTCCTGCCCAACCCCGTCAGCGCCGATAACAGCGTAATGCGCAATTCCCTTATTCCGCAGATGTTCGAGACGATTTCGTACAACAACTCACACGGCAGGAACACAGCCAAGCTTTTCGAGATGGGCCGCGTATTCTTCAAGGATGCCAAAGGCTCAATCGACGAGGAAGACCGCGTATGCCTCGGCATTATGGGCTTCGCCGGTCGCTCTGAGACAGACAGCACCCGCGCCGTCGAGCCATCCGAGGCTCTCCTTTGGATGAAGGGCGGGCTTGAATCGCTCCTATCCTCCCTCAAAGCCCCGCCGCTACGCCTCCAGCCAGCCGATGCCGCTGGCTTCGAACCCGGCCTTGCCGCGACGATTATCATAGCCGGACGCGACGCCGGCGTCATCGGCGTGGCAGAGTCCTCACTCCGCCAAAAGCGCCGCATAGCCTCCCCGCTCGTCATCGCGGAAATACGGCGCGACGCCATTCTCGGCAACGTGTTCAAGACCGTCTCTGCCAAAGACGTGCCCGCCTACCCCGCCACTTCGCGGGACATCGCGCTCATAGCCGGCGAGGGCGTCACGCACGAGCAGATAATCAAAGTAATCAGAAAAGCCGCGCCACGCGAACTCGAAGACGTGCGCCTCTTCGACGTCTTCTCTGGCAAATCGCTCGGCGCCGGCAAAACCAGCCTCGCCTACAACTTGCAGTACCGATCGCCCGAGCGCACACTCAAAGACGATGAGGCCAACGCCTTCCACGACAAAATCAAAGCCGCCCTCAAATCTTCCCTCGCCGTAGAAATCCGCGAAGGCTAAACGCGGACAAGACTACGTTCGCGAAGCCCTGGGCTAGACGTTTACTACTACGCAGGGAAGCGGTGTTTTGTGCGGTTGGCGATTCTGACGAGCAAAAGCATTGTCGGCACCTCGACCAAAACGCCGACTGTCGTTGCTAGGACAACGGGCGAATCGGTACCGAAGACGGCGATCGCAACAGCCACGGACAACTCGAAGAAGTTCGATGCCCAGATCATGCCGGCAGGCGCTGCAATGTCATGTGTCAACCTCATTTTTTGCATGCCCCGTATGATATAAAGAAAATTAGGAATGTCTGTATGGTAAGGGGTATCGCGATCAACAGGATGTGAATAGGGTTGTTGATTATCGTCTCACCCTGGAAGGCGAATAGTATGACGAGCGTCAGCAACAGCCCGATCGTCGTGGTATTGCCGAATTTGGGGAGGAATTTGTTCTGGAAATAATCTGTTCCCTTCTTCTTGATTAGAGCCATGCGCGTTAGCACTCCCCCAGTGAGCGGAATAACCACGAACAGCAGAACAGATAGGAACAGTGTGCTCCATGGGACAGAAATATCGCTTATTCCCAGTAGAAATTTCACTATAGGCACAAAGGCGACGAGTATGATCAAATCGTTCGTCGCCACCTGCACTACTGTGTAAGCGGGGTTGCCTTTCGTCAGACAGCTCCAGACGAACACCATGGCTGTGCAAGGCGCTGCCCCCAGCAGGACGGCCCCCGCGAGATAGTCGCGCGCTAATTCCGTTGGAATCCAGAGCTTGAAAACAACAAAGAAGAAGAGCCAGGCGAGCGCGTACATAGTGAATGGTTTGATCAGCCAGTTCACAACCCAAGTAACGTACAGTCCCTTGGGGTTTTTGCCCACGTCCTTGACGCTCTGGAAATCCACTTTCATCATCATCGGATATATCATCAACCAGATGAGGATCGCGACGGGGATTGAAACGTTGTAATATTCGAGACGGCCGAGAAACGCGGGGATGCCCGGCAGGTATCTCCCGATCAGGACGCCGGCGGCCATGCATAGGAGAACCCATAGACTCAAGTATTTTTCGAAGAAACTTATACCAGATGTAGATGTTTTTTTCATAATTCCAACCTTCCAATATTCCAGGATTCCGATGCTTCACCTCCACTCCCGCTAATCAAAAATCCTGCCCTGCCGCTCCAGCGCTTCCGGCAACGTTTGCACAAAGGCCCTGATTTCGTCGCGGATGCGGCGGTAGACGTTAAGCTGTTCCTCTTGATCAGCCCCGCGAGCGGCGAGTTCCCGTGCAAGCGCGGGCGGATCGTCGAAGCCCATGTGTGCGACTTTCGTCTTACCAGGAAACAGAGGGCAGCTCTCGCGTGCACTGTCGCACACTGTAACGACATAGTCGAACTCCACACCATCCAATTCGTCTAAAAGCTTTGAACAGTGCCCTGATATGTCCACCCCGGCTTCAGCCATGGCTTTCACGGCGTCCGGGTTGAGCCCGTGAGTCTCGATTCCGGCAGAATAAGCTTCTATCGCATCGCCCTTCAGCTCGCGCGTCCACCCTTCGGCCATTTGGCTTCGGCAACTGTTGCCTGTGCATAGAAAAAGAATTTTAAGTTTTTTCATAGTTATTGCCTAACTGGTTTTGCTCTCTAATGGCCGCGAAGGCTCCAGGCTCCAGTCACTATTTCCCAATAAACGGCACAATCCCCAGCCAGTCTGCGACATACCCGGTCGTTACGGCAACGACGAACACACAAATGACAAATGCGATCACCAAGCGCCGTTTGAATGTCGAGCTTAGAATTATGATCTCCGGTATGCTAGCCCCGGCACCTGCGACAACAAGGGCTAGAACGGTGCCGAGCCCCATTCCCTTGCCGATGAGCGCGGCGCCGATAGGGATGACCGTCTCAGCACGGATGTACATCGGCACGCCCAATGCGGCTGCGATTGGAATCGACCAGCGATTGCCAGGACCCGCAAGCCTCACCACAAGATCCTCGGGAAAGAAACCGTAGATGAACGCGCCGATTCCCGCCCCCAGCATCAGATACCAGAAGACGCCTTTGAAGGTATCTATGGCAGAGGCCGTGGCCCGCCTCATCCGCACCTTGAACGACTTGTCCTTAGCTCCCGTAGCATCGCCGGAGGGGGTGCAACATGACGTCCCGTTGTGATCCTCTTCCCCTCCGTTGCCGCGACAGCAGCTCCCGTCACTGGCTGGATCCGCGGCAGCGGTGTCCGGCCCGCAGCAACTGCCGGACTGAAAACTCGCCAGCGGTTTCACGTAGCGGTCAAAACCCAGCCGCGAGAGAAGCGCGGCGGCTAGGATTACTCCAAAGAACGTCACGAGCGCATACACCAACGTCGCCTTTAAACCCATCAGCATCAAGAATAGTCCGATGATGACAGGATTCAGAACGGGAGAGCTAAAAAGGAACGCCATGGCGGAGCCGAATGGGACGCCGCCTCGCAGTAGCCCTGTCAAAATCGGGACCGTCGAACAGGAGCAAAATGGGGTTATGGCTCCGAAGGTCGCTCCAAGCAAGTACTGCACCCACAAAAGGCGTCC
>JALHHX010000439.1 GCA_022837245.1 Lentisphaerota bacterium | reverse complement strand
ATAGCCTCCCAGCCGAGAATAAAATCACTATCGCGGCAACGGCAGACCGAAAAACCTGCCACTGGTACCGCCTTGATGGATTACTCCACGACGCGAATGGCACGTTACTCGATGGCTGGCTGCGCGAAGAAGTGGGCATCACTCCGAGGGTCAACCCGTGGTCGTGGGAAGGCTACGACGTCATTTTCAACGACGACGCCCCTGGACAATCCCTGGCGTCCTTTTTTCGAGCGGTTGGCCAGTTCAGCGAGGGAGAACTCGAACGCCATGGGGACTTGGCCGACAAGTCGGATAAAGGGCCGCTAAAGAGCCGTCTGTACGACATCATCGACCGTGACCGAGATGGGAACATGACCGCTGCCGAGTTGCAGTCAGCCATTGGCCTACCCGCGCACGCTCAATCGCTGGCGCAACTGATCGTCCACTACGAAAGCGAATGGCGCCACACCCCCCATAAGTGGGACGCGCTGGATGAAGTGCTTGACCATAGTGCTTCGACCCCACTGCGGAACTGGCTGGCGGAAAAGGAGCGGATCAAGCAGATCAGTTGGTGGAATGAAGTGGCACCGAAAGTGGGGTTGCCGGTGCATGGGCGGGTGTATCACTTGCATCCGGTGGGGTTGGGAGCACGTTTCTTAGTCGTCAGTCCTCTAGAAATCACCTTCGCGCAGTTGAAAATGATATTTCCTACTGCTGATGATAGTGATATTGATGTAGTGCTTGGTGAGATAAACGGTCGCTTAAGCGAGTTTAAGTTAGATACTAGACTGCGGCAGCGCCACTTTTTCGCTCAGATTAAAGGGGAGGTGGGTTCCTCTATGAGAGGCGTCTCTGAGAGTTGGGAGTATTCACGGGAAGTCCTGAGATCATTTAGTGCTTACTATCGCGCGTATCCGATCGAAGCAGAAGAGGACGGATACTTGAAAGATAAGCAGGGGCGGATTGTTCGCAGGGCTAATCAGCGAAATATTGGTCGCAAGCATTTTCAGCGATTAAATGGTAATCGGGAGTCATTTCCTGATGATGGATATAATTTTCGTGGCAGAGGTTTAA
>JALHHX010000438.1 GCA_022837245.1 Lentisphaerota bacterium | reverse complement strand
TGGTAGGGTTCAATGGAAGGCAGGTTCGCCGGTGACAAAACCGGCAGGCATACCCTGGCACGGCATCTTCCTGCGAGCGGCACGGCAAGCAAGGATCAGTGCACCTCAGCGCGGCGAATCATCAACGGGACAGACAGGGCCGGGAAGATAGCGGATGAAGCCGTTGTGTTCCAGTCAGCGCTGGAAGCTGGCGGGTGGCCGGAGCGTGAGATGGCATAGGTTCTTCCGGGGCCATGGAACTGTAGGGGTCAGAAAGGCTCGATGTTCGGCTACGACTAAAACCAAAAACTCCGGTATGTTAGAGATTTTCTCAGCCTAGAGGTTGAGCTAACCCATTACCGTTTGGACAAAAGAGGCTGGATTGGCGATGGTTATCCCTCTGAATGGATTGAGTGCGAGCAAGTCTTCGTCGCCGGAAATAATTATGCTTGCCCGGCCATTTAATGCCAGCTCCAGGAACTTGTTGTCCTTGGGGTCGCGGCATTCGGCTACCTGTTCCGTGATTGTTACGAGCTCTGCTTTTGCCAGCAAGCGCGAAAGCCAAATGAGAAAAGACGGCGCAATCAGGCGGGCCAGGCGTGGACGTGCCACAACCTGCAATAGTTCCTGTTCCGTAGCTGTGGATTTGAGCAAGACGCATCGCCGCTCAACCAGGTATACGGCTAGAGCCGGTAGAGATTGGGCGCTCAAGGCGGCACTCACGAAAACATTGGTATCGACAACGACTCTCATCAGAGGTGAGGCTGGACCTCTTCCCGCGACTCCTCAATCAGGCGCCGTATATCATCGTCGGTCAAGCCCGCTGCAACAACACGAGCCCGCGATTCTTTGCGACCGAGGAACAGCAAATCCTGATCTGGATCTATCGTTATCAGTACCCGATCATCCGGTCGGATGCCCCTCCGTGCGAGTTCTTCCGTTACCTGCCCGGCGGTGCTTTCAATGACTTCGACTTGTCTGCCCATAATATGCCTCCCGTTCGGTCTGAGGGCTACGGGTGTTTTATATCAGAAAACGTCAGCCGAGGCACAAATAAAGAGGTAAGCCATGTCGG
>JALHHX010000437.1 GCA_022837245.1 Lentisphaerota bacterium | reverse complement strand
TCCCGCGCCCCTCCGCGCTGGTCATGGAAACCTCGCCCGCCATCAGTTCCACGATGCGCCGCACGATGGACAGCCCCAGACCGGCGCCGCCGTGCCTGCGCGACACGGCGTCCTCCACCTGGGTGAACGGCTCGAAGATGGTGCCCAGCATATCGCCGGGTATGCCGATGCCGGTATCTTCCACATCGATGCACAGCGTGCCCCGCACGCCCTGCCTGTCCGGCCCGTCTGGCCCAATCGGACTGGCTGGCGGCTCGAACCGGGCCAGCAGCCGCACGTGCCCCCGGTCGGTGAACTTCACCGCATTGCCCACGATGTTCAGCAGCATCTGACGGATGCGCAGCGGGTCGCCCAGCAGGGCATGCGGCACGCCGTCCACCGCCGTCTCCAGCACGATATCCTTGCGGTCCGCCTCGGGCCGCAGCACGGCCAGCACCTCTTGTGCCAGTCCGGTGAAATCGAACGGCACCTTCAATACGCCATATTGTTCTCCCGCCTTGATGGTGGCATAAAGCTCACCATCGAGCTGATAACTCGTTTCGGGAAGCATCACCCTGTTCACGTAATCAGGGTCGGCCAACACTTGGAGCGCGTTCAGCGAGTCCAGCGCGTGACGGTCCACCTTCAGGCGCACCTTCAGGTCATTCGTGATGGGTTCTGTGGAGGCACAATAGACCGAGACGGAAATAGAATCCTGGTTGGTCTCAAACGAATGCTCCGCCACGTGCAACAGGTTGTTGCTGTTGACAATGTAAACCGTCTTCTTGTATTGCTCCCCGAAGTCCACCTCGTTGGTACAGGAGAACAACAATCCCATCAGCAACAAGAGGATGAGCGATCCCGGCCACGTTGCATGTATCCTATTTGTCTTCATACGATTCGTTTTAGTAGTCATCTTTCCCATTGTTAATTGTATCCGATCATCTGCATGAGATTGTAGTTCTTATCTATCTCGCTCTTCGGTATCGGCCAGAAGGTCTGTCGGGTGGTGAACACCTTGTAGAGGTAGGGTCTTTCTACCGCCTTGATCACGTTATAGAAACGCTCGGGATCCTCGTTCTCGTGGATGACAGCCGTCTTGTTGCGACGGGTGTCGAAATAGCGCCTTCCTTCCCACATCATCTCCAACAGTCGTTCACGGGCAATGAGCTCCCGCATGCGCGGCTGACTGGCCACGTCGGCATCGGTAATGCCGGGCAATCCAGCGCGATAGCGAATCAGGTTGAAACAACGCTTCATTTCGGCCTGGTCGCGAGAGACAGTGATCTCTCCCACCGTGTAGCTCTTGTCGAGCTCGTTCATCGCCTCCACGTAGTTCAGATATACCTCCGCCATCCGGTAGAGAATGCCATACTTCGCCTTTCTCCTGCCGTTGGGCAACCATGAATCCTCGTAGTGGTTGAACTTGCGGCAGAGGTAACCAGTCATGGCGTACTCCTCACCCTGTGCCGAGGGACGCTGTGCCGCCGCCTCCTTGCCGCTGATGCTGTTGGCGAAGAAACGGGCAACCTTACCGTCCGCCCCCACCCTGTCGGGCGGCGTGGAGACCGAGGGA
>JALHHX010000436.1 GCA_022837245.1 Lentisphaerota bacterium | reverse complement strand
AGATGAAACTGCCAAAATTGGTAATGCCGCCGGTGTTGACAAAAACGGCGTATGGGTTGGTGGAACTGTCCGGTCCGGTGTAGGGAGAGTTTTGTGACCCGCCAAACACGATGAGATTTTGCGCCCGAATGCCGCCATGATTGGTGAGATACTGCAACCGCGGTGTCGCCGACGGCCACAGCACCGCTGGATTAAGATAGTTCAGGATGCCGGCCGGGGTGGGCCCGCCGGGCGCGTTGGTCGCCAGGGTCAACCGCCGCGTATTAAGCCACAGATTGGAGGTGACGTTAAAGACATCGCTAATAACGATATGGTCATCGCGCGTCGCGGCGTTGGTGGCGCTCAGGCTAAGAGTTTGCACCAGCAGCGGCGAAGAAGGTTCGAGTTGGGTGTCCACGAAGAGCACGTGGTACCGATTGGTGATATTATCTATGATGTTGGTCCAGCGCGCGCTAAACAGCTCGCAGATGCCAATCGGGCGGGGCAGGTAGGGCGCCAGCACGTTGGTGATGTTCAGGAAGCCGTTGGTACTGCGCAGATAAAGATCGGCAAATGGTGCCGAGATCTCCGCGCCGGCACTGCCTCCGAAGTGGTTGGTGGCTTTCAGCAGCAGATAGTTGACGCTGCTGATGTGGGCGTTGGTGAGGACAAGGTATTTGTCGGCCGTCAACTCGATGCGCCCGGGCAGGTTGGTGACGTTCTGGCCGGCCACCTCGCCCATAATAGTCGAGGCCGGCTGGAAAATGGCCTGATAAGCGGTCCATTCGTTAGTCACGTTACGCTGGGGAGTGAGGAACGTGCCGGGCGGGATCACCGTGGAAACCGCCGGCACACCCAGCGGAAATTGGCTGCCCTGGTAGAAGTTGTAGTTCCTGGGGATATAGGTGGGACGATTATAGCCGACACCGGCATAGCCATTCAAGAGAAGCTGGAAGTTGTGATCGGATAGGAAAGTATCTTCAAGGTAAAGATAGTTGGTGATAACGTCTACGAAGTTGGTAGAGACCCAGGACCACTCGATAATATCAGGGCCGAGTTGATAGGGGTCACCGCTGAA
>JALHHX010000435.1 GCA_022837245.1 Lentisphaerota bacterium | reverse complement strand
GGTCAGACGCTGAGCTTCAATCTGTCGGCTTCCGATGCGGACTTGCCGGCCAATACGCTGACGTTCAGCCTGGTCAGCGGCCCTGCCGGGGCGACGGTGTCCCCGGCCGGCGCGTTCAGTTGGACGCCTCCCGCCATTGCCGGGATTATGTTTAACAACTTTGAAGCCGGCACGAACAACCGGCCTTATGGCTTCAAAGAGCCGCGCAACTCCGCGACCACCACGTCCTTCCTGCAGGAGTTGCCGAATGAGATGGTGGTCGTCACCAATGCGCCAAGCCGCAGCGGCAAGGCGGGCAGGTTCAACTTCGCCTTCGTCAGCACCGCGACCACCAACTGGGTGCGCCTGACCACGTATAACGCCGGCGGCGTGCCCAACCCGCTGGTGGATTTGAATCATCTCGTGCGTTTTGACATCTACTCAACGCGCGCGCTGAAGGTGTCTATGGGCATTCGTGAGACCGGCGGCGCCGGCCCCGTGGGCGCCAACGGCGGCGCCACCGGCAATATTGAATGGATCGGGGCCACGGTGCGCGGCACCGCCAGCGTCGCACCGGGTGGCAAGAGCGTTAGCGCGAATTCCTGGCAAACGCTCACCTATGATCTGAAAGGAGACCCGTGCGAAGGCTTCATGGGCAACGACATTCTTGAGGGCAACTGGGGAGTGCTGGAAAGCCTGGCCGTGACGAAGGGCGATACCAGCGCCAGCCTCACCAATACGATTTATGTGGACAACTTCCGCGTGGTGCCCAAGACCAACTATACCGTCGCCGTCACCGTGCGGGTGACTGACTCGACCGGTTTGAGCGACACCCGGAGCTTCAACATAACCGTTTATACCTCACCCGTGGAGCAGGCCCAGGGAATGCCGCTTGCTGAACCACTGGCCAAAGCGAACGCAATCGCGCCCGCGCCCAGGATTCTGAGCACCGCAATGACCAGCGACGGCTTCAACTTCAGCTTCGGGACCGAAAACGGAAAGACCTACGACGTGGAATATGCGGAATCGCTGGTGAATCCGAAGTGGAAGCTGCTGCTGACGGTGGCTGGCGATGGCAG
>JALHHX010000434.1 GCA_022837245.1 Lentisphaerota bacterium | reverse complement strand
GTGCGCGAGGAGGCATCGCTCGCCTTCGAACACCTGCAGAGGATGGAGAAGGAACTGGAGCGGCTACACCGGGAGATGGCAGAGCGGACAGACTATGAGTCGGACGCCTACCGGCAGGTGATCGAACGGGCGACCGACCTGCAGGAGCTCCTCCAGATGTCAGGCATTCACAACTTCGAGGCGGAGGTGGAGAAGACGCTCATGGGTCTGGGCTTCGCACGTGCCGACCTGGAACGACCCACCCGCGAGTTCAGCGGGGGCTGGCGCATGCGCATTGAACTGGCCAAGATCCTCTTGCAGGCACCCGATGTGCTGCTGCTCGACGAACCGACCAACCACCTCGACATCGAGTCGATACAGTGGCTGGAGAACTTCCTCGCGACCCACGCCAACGCGGTGATGCTGGTGTCGCACGACCGTGCCTTCCTCGACGCGGTGACCACCCGCACCGTGGAGATCATGCTGGGCGACATCCACGACTACAGGGTGAGCTACAGCAAGTATGTGGAGCTGCGCAAGGAGCGCCGTGAGCAGCAACTGCGGGCCTATGAGAACCAACAGAAGCAGATCAAGGATACGGAGGATTTCATCGAGCGGTTCCGTTACAAGGCGACCAAGTCGAACCAGGTACAGTCGCGCATCAAGCAGCTGGAGAAGCTGGACCGCATCGAGGTGGACGAGGTCGACAACTCGCGCCTGAACCTGAGGTTCCCACCGGCACCCCGCTCGGGTAGCTACCCGGTGATCATGGAAGAGGTGGAGAAGCGCTACGGAAACCATCTGGTCTTCAGCAACGTCACGCTCACCATCGAAAGGGGCGAGAAAATCGCCTTCGTGGGTAAGAACGGTGAGGGGAAGTCGACGCTGGTGAAATGTATCATGCAGGAGATCGTCCATGGGGGCAGGCTGGAGCTGGGGCACAACGTGAAGATCGGTTACTTCGCACAGAACCAGGCACAGCTGCTGGAGGAGGAGATGACGGTGTTCGAGACCATCGATTACGTGGCCGTGGGTGACATCCGCACGAAGATACGCGATATCCTGGGTGCCTTCATGTTC
>JALHHX010000119.1 GCA_022837245.1 Lentisphaerota bacterium | reverse complement strand
CACTTTGTTTTCCTCCTTGTTTGATCACAAGAAGGAAGTGTACACAACCGCGTGACCTATTCAAAGCCCAGGTGTTGCGATAGCTGGTAGCCTGTGCGATAGCTTATAATAATTGAAAAACAACTTAATAAACAGGTAAAGAATGGTTGAGATTGTATTAGTATGTCTTCTTGCGCTCGTTCTGGTGCTGCAGGTTGCGCTGCTTGTGCGGAAAAGCGTCACGGGCGGTGATTTGCGAGAACTCGAGGAGGCCATGCGCCAGGAGATGGCGCGTCAACAGATCCTTCAGAGCAGCGAGGCCCGCGCACAGCGTGAGGATGTGGCAAAACATCTTGAGTATGTGGCGAAAGGATTGGGGGAGATGCAGCAGTTGGCGAAGGACGTGGGGAATTTGCAGCGGGTCTTGGCGAATGTTAAGACGCGCGGCACCTGGGGCGAATATCAACTTGAGGCGATCATCACGGAAACGCTGACAGCCGACCAGTTCGCCCGCAATGTCAGAACAAACCCTGCATTGAACAACCATGTGGAGTTCGCCATAAGGCTCCCGGGAAGAGAAGAAGATGGCGGGGCGCCCGTCTGGCTGCCGATAGATTCCAAATTTCCAATGGAGGACTACGATCGATTTCTTCAGGCCGTCGAGAACGGCAACCGCGGAGCCGCGGATGGAGCATTGGTCCAGCTCGAGCGGCAAGTTCTCGTTTCCGCAAAGGGAATCCGCAAATACCTCGCGCCACCGCACACCACAGATTTCGCCATCATGTTTCTGACCACAGAGGGTTTGTATGCCGAGGTTCTACGCCGTCCCGGGCTAATAGACCGCATACAACGCGAGCATCATATTACCGTCGCGGGCCCGACAACGCTAACGGCGCTGCTCAACAGCCTGCAGATGGGTTTCAAGACCCTGGCGATAGAAAAACGCAGCAGTGAGGTTTGGCGGGTGCTCGGCGCGGTGAAGACGGAGTTCGCAAAGTTTGGGGCTGCCTTCGAAAACGTCCAAAAGAAAATAAGGGAAGCCGACAACGCGTTGAACGACGCCCAAGCGCGGACCAGGGCGATGCAGCGCCGCTTGCGCGATGTGGAGGAACTTTCCGGCGGCGAGGCCGCGGCGCTGCTGGGAACGGATGAATGATTTAAACCGCAGTTTGGGGATAAGTACATTGTGGCGGGAACGCGGCCTTTTTCGCGCCGAACGGCGTTTTCCTGCGCCGCGGCGGACCATTGCCTGTTGCGTGCTTGTTGGCGGTGTTTTCTATGAATCCAGCAAGCACGGCTGTTTCCCGGCCCTGTTTTTTCCCGCATTTTGCCCTGCTTGCCCCAGAATAAGCGTGAAGGGCTAGACTATCCGAAGAATCTGCCCCACAGATGCTTGATCAGCTCAAATCCGCCATAGAACAGCAAAAAGAAACACGTGATCGCGAAGAGGTTGATGAAGTGGCCCAGGATTATGCAGAGGCCGTCGCGCTGGAGCATACCCATTGCGAGCAATATCAAGGCAAGCGCGGGGATTGTGTTGCTGAAAGGGATGCCGCCGAAAGGCGCCATGAGCAGCAGCGCGCCCAAGATCAGCGCAAGGTTCGCCCACAGCATTAACGGAGGGGAACCGATCAGCCAGCCCATGCGACCGGCACGGCTCACTTTCTCAAGCCACACAACCCACTTCCGCCCTTTAATGAATCCGTTTTTAACTTTCAAGCCGTCCAGCTCCCGCACCAGCAGTTTTTCTGGAAGCCACAGCTTGCGTCCCCATACCCTGCAGATCCCGATCAGCAGGATCGCCGCGCCAAAGACCGTGCTCACTCCGGGAATAGACACGGGGATCATAAAAATTATGCTCAGGAAAATCGTGAGAACGAGCACGCCGTCCTCTTCCACAACGTCGCGGATTTCCCCGAAGGTGACACGACCATCTGGCAGTTTCCCGATCATCGAGTCGAACTTCTGGGAAACCGTCTGCAACCCCTCCACGCGGGCACGCGACGAGCCCGACCGCCCATCCTCGGCCTCGGCTTTGCCGGAGGTTTGTTTTGTATAAGCAGAATCGTCCACGCTGGCGTTTTTCATTTAAATCGTCCGTCTAAGCGCCGGAAGCCGATTTGCCCCAACAACGCTTTGAGAGCAGGCAAGATTACGAAACCCACGTGTCAAAGTCAAGCATTCCGCGCTTCAAGGCCGGCGTTGATCGCCTGCAGGTAGGCGAGGATCGAGGCCTCGACGATGTCTGTCGAGATTCCGTTGCCGCGGTACGCATGTTCACCGAAGCGAACGCGCACGCTGGCGCGGCACTGCGCGTCCATGCCCTCCGTGACTGCGGAGAGCTGGAAGTCCTCAAGGCGGCAAGAGACGCCGAGTATCTCGCAGATGGCACTAAACGACGCATTCACCGGGCCGTCCCCCGCTGACACTTTTTCAATAAGCTCGCCGCCGACTTTCAGCCGGACGGTGCTCACCGGCGTGATGACGTTGCTGGCGATGGTACTGAAGCGGTCGAGCTCTGCCGTGCCTTTGAAGGTGGTGGCGATGTTGTGGGCAAGCGCCTCGATGTCGGCGTCCGACACGGTCTTTTTGCGGTCCGCAAGAGACTTGAACTGCGTGAAGAGTTCTTCTATCTTGTCGTCCTCCACTTTCAGTCCGAGGTCTTTGAGGCGCTGCTCGAAAGCATGTTTGCCCGAGTGTTTGCCGAGGATCATCTTGTTTCGCGGCAAGCCGATCGATTCGGGCGTCATGATCTCGTATGTGAGCGGATTGGCCATGACCCCGTGCTGGTGGATACCGGCTTCATGGGCGAACGCATTTTCTCCTACTATGGCCTTGTTGGGCTGGACGGGACTACCGGTGACGTTCGTCACGCAACGGCTCGTCGCGTAGATCCTAGTCGTGTCGATGTCCGTGTATGCCTTGTAGTATTCGTGGCGCGTGTGGAGCGCCATTACAATTTCCTCCAAGGCTGCGTTACCCGCGCGCTCCCCTATTCCGTTGATTGTGCACTCAGCCTGCGAGGCGCCAGCTTCAATTGCGGCGAGCGTGTTTGCCACGCCCATTCCGAGATCGTCGTGACAGTGTACGGAGATTCGCGCATCGTTGACATTTGGCACGTTGCCGAAGATGTCGCGTATCAGCGCGCCAAACTCAGTCGGGATGGCATAACCCACTGTGTCGGGAATGTTCACCGTCGTGGCACCGGCGGCTATCACGCCCTCGACTACTCTGTATATGAAGGGGCGTTCGCTGCGGGAGCAGTCCTCCAGCGAGAACTCGACCTCCGGGCAGAGGTTACGTGCATATTTAACCATCGCCACCGCTCGCCCGTACACTTCGTCCGGCGTCATACGCAGCTTGGCGGACATGTGTATTGGCGACGTGGCTATGAAGGTGTGGATGCGCGGGTGCGCGGCAACTTTGACGGCCTCCCAGGCGCGGTCAATATCCTTCTCCAGCGCGCGGCAGAGGCTTGCCACAGCGGAGTTCTTGACGGCTCCGGAGATCGCCTTTACCGCCTCGAAATCGCCTTCGGACGCAATCGCGAAGCCGGCCTCGATGATATCGACATGCATTGCCTCTAGCATCTCCGCCACCAGAAGCTTGTCGCGCAGGTTCATCGTGCAGCCAGGTGACTGCTCGCCGTCGCGCAGCGTGGTGTCGAAAATGTGGATTTTCCTCATGTCTGATTTCTCGCTCATTTTTGCGTCCTTGTTTTTACTTATTTGTTGTTTTCCGCTTCATTACGTCTCTGATAATACAAAAACCCCGCTGGCATCCTCTGTACGATGTCTGCGGGGTCTGTTGCCTTGCGGCATGCCGAAATCGGCCCTGTGCTTTAAATACGCACAGATACTCCCGCCACCCCCGGTAGGGCGAGGCTGGTAAGTAGTAGGGTGTCCTGGTGCGATTTCGTTTGCATGGAGCCGATTATGCCATAAACCGAACTGGCGATGCAAGCTATTTTGGAATTTTGTCGTGCTATGAGGGTTACAAGTTTTTTACTGAAACTGAAGACCTTCTATTTTCGAAAGTTCATCGACACGCTCTTCCGACAGGGCAAACGGGTCGTTGGTTTCCGCGTTCCGCGAGTATTCGCTTAAACTCTCCAACTGCTTATCGAGGTCTTTTTTCTGCCTGATGTACGTATCCTCTAATTTCATAGCCTCTGGCTCATTAAAAAACGACCAGCTCTCCTCCACCTCTTCATCAATCTCTTCTTGTTCCTGTGTCCAGGTTTCTGAGGCCAAAGAATCATCCTCTATAACGGCTTCGACAACTTCATCTGGCACTTGGTCTTCTTGATCACCGCCACTGCAACCGGCGAAACCTACAGCAAGGCCGGCAAAAGCAATAAGCAATAAATATTTAGCCACCGTCTAACCCTCCCAGGAACTAAAGGACACCGCCGTTCTTGTTATAGGGTAGTGCCGTGGGCGTTTTGTTTTGAATCGTTTGTCAAAAAAGTATTGTTTAATATAGCCGGTTCGCGAGCCATAACCGTAAAAAGTCCCTACGGCCCGGCGTGTGTCATTTGCTATGCCCCCGTACACCTTCAGGTTTCCGCGGAAAACGCCAGAGTCATAATTCTCCACTCCAAAACCTCCAGTTTTGCAGAATATATGGGCGTATATTTCGAGATCGTCTGGGGCTTTATACGGTGTAGATTGCACGACAACATTGCGCTGTGCAACTAGACCGAGCTTATCTTCCGATTCCGGGTTTTCCTCCGGGTTGTCTGCATAACGGACATGATCGGCGATCCTTATATCATTTTCGGCTACCACCGACATGTCTCCCGAGAATCCTTGGGGGGCCTTAAGCGTAACATCGCCTGGCTCACTGACCTTCCTAGTCCTCAACCTTCCATTGCTGTCCCTGTATTTGTACGAGTACGTGTACGGCTTGACGTAAACCAGATTCAGCGTGTGATTCGTGATGGCGGTGCTATACGCCTTGCCGGACAGTTCCCTGTCGCCCTCGTTTGTACTCGTGATCTTCATGTTCCTGCCGTCGAGCTCGATCGTCATGTCGCCCTCAAGAACCAGCCCCTTACCCGACCCTTGTAGATCTGTCGCTTTCTGAAGCATTTCATCGAAGTCCACTTCTGTCATGGTCTGAAGGTCTACGCCTGTATCTAGGCCTTTATCAAGTTCCGGATACGCCCCCATCTCATATTCTATTTTTGGCTGAGCTGTTTCGACCCTGTCTGAAAAATGAACGGGACCTCTAAAATTGCCATCCGGGCCCCAAGTGTTCAGCCCCGATGCGCTAAATTTCATTTGAGGTCTAGAATATACACGCCCGTCGAAAACCTCTCCGGGAACAAACCAGAGTCCGGACGGAGATTCCTTGTCGTACCATAATGCAAACTGAGACCAGCTAACATTCTGCACACCACGCACTGTTATGCCTCGGTTCACATTACGAACAGTTCCTGTAGCGCATATATCGTAAGAATCGATGGAACCCGGCGAGAGGGTCACATACGCCACGTAGCGCCCATTCCCCAAATTTCCTTCAAGTACGGTTTCATCACCTGTTCCCAGATTTTTACCGACCCAGACAGCCGCCCGTTCAACACCTGCCTCTGCGAGAAAAAAAGCCTGCTCATTAAATACAAAATCGTAGGCGCGCATTACTCGCGTCCCTGTGGCCAGCAACACTATGTTCAAGGCTGCCGTGCAAAGCAACATAACCATAACAACAACCACCAAAGCGGCACCGTTTCTACGATCAGAGGGTTTTCTTTTCATACTGCATGGCCTTTCGTTAATTTCTGAAGTACACCGTCGTTTCGGATTCTCGCTGCGCATTTACGCCACCATACTTTGAATCGATGGTGGCTCTTATTCGCAATCCCATCGGGTTGCCAGCAGAAGGCACCCTGGTCACAATGCACTTTTTAATTCCTTTGCCTACGTTTTGGTCCAACGGTTGGAAATTCAAAGTCTCCTCGTCTTTTAAATAACTTAAAGTGTATGTCTGATCGGGTTGGGATGCTGTAGTGTAACTAATAGACCACCAACCGTTTCCTCCTTGTTCCATATTGAACGAATCGGCAACCGCATTTCTCAACCCATGCTGTCCATACCTTCCGTATACCAAACAGCTGAGCGCCATGTCTGCTTCATTACTTGCATCCGTCGAGGCGATTATTTCACGCCAATACCTTGAGGTTGAAATGAAAAAGCCGATTGTCATAGTCATTACAAGCATAGATATGGCCGATGCTATCATGACCTCAACCAATGTGAATCCTTCGCGGCCGCTCCCAGAAGGTGTTTTCATGCTGCTGTTCAATGTAATATCCTGCTGTGAGTTGTTGTCATAGAAACACTCTCCTGCCCGCCGTCCATATTGTTCCATTTTATGACAACTGTTATGTCTTTCGACCCAGGATCGGTTGCGGTATCGGGAAGGGTTTCACCATCAAAGGTGCAATAAGATACAGAGTAGCTTGCATCTTTCTTTAATTTATTGTCTATCTGAAAATTCGACGGTATGGGCTGATTTTTCCCGACATTCAACCGTGAGTCGCTATACGGCAATGCGCGAAATTGCTCCATGATACCGCGTGCGGCGTGAACACACTCCCCGCGTTTCTCCATAGAATATACAGTCTTACGAACATACGAAAAAGCACTTGTTATCCCCAATATAACAATAAGCAAGATCGCCGAGGCCACCATAACCTCTACGAGCGTAAAACCTGAACTTCTATATGTGGAAGCTTTTGCATCTTTCGACCTAGACACTTGGAAGACTCCGTTTCTCTATCGCACACAGTGGAGGCTCTTGCAAAACCCCCCGCGACGCTGCGCCTGACGGCTTGCCTCGCGGGGCGTCCGGCAGGCTGAAATATCCAGCCGCCCACCGCGGGCGAGCCC